>DATCBW010000238.1:0-22725 GCA_036511615.1 Verrucomicrobiia bacterium
GCCATTTTCAATCCAACGCCTGCGGCTTGAGACAAGCCGCGCTCCGCTGCATTAGGACACTAACCTCGTGCCGGGTGATGCCTTAAATTGTCCGCGATGTGGATCGTCTCAATCCAGTGGGCGGATTTACAGGAAGCGTTGCGCAAAAGCAGCAGGATGGCGGTGGATTTCAGCCGGTCATTTTGTCTGCGGCGAGGTCTCGATGACCTTTTTCTTCTCCAGCTTTACCAGTTTCGGCGTGATGACGACCTGGCAGTAGGGGGCGTTGGAATTGTTGTCGTAGTAAAGCTGATGGTAGTCCTCGGCCTTGTAGAATTTTTTGAACGGCACGATCTCCGTCACAATGGGATTGCGGTGATCCGGCTGCGCCTCCAGCTTTGATTTTTCCGCGAGCAGTTTCTGTTTTTCGTCCACATACAAAATGATGGAGCGGTAGGACGTGCCTTCGTCCGCGCCCTGGCGGTTCAAAGTCGTCGGGTCGTGCGCCTGCCAGAAAACTTCCAGCAGCTTCGCGTAGGAAATCCGGGCGGGATCAAAGTCAATCTTGGTCACCTCCGCGTGGCCGGTGGTTTCAGTGCAGACTTCCTGGTAGGTCGGGTTCGGCGTCGTGCCGCCGGAAAATCCGCTGGTGACGGCGACGACGCCGGGCAGCCGTTCAAACACGGCTTCCATGCACCAGAAACAGCCGCCGCCAAGATAGGCGGTTTCGAGCTGGTTCGTTCCGGTCATTTTGGATTCAGATGGATTCATGGCTTCAATCGGTTTGGTTGGTGCAACGGTCTGCCCGGCGCGCGAACAGGAAACATTCACCGCGCCGGCGGCCAGCAAAATTAAAATGGTGTTCTTCATTTGGTTTTCAATGTCTCCAGTTGGTCGCCGACAGACGGAAAAACCTTACAGCCTGCCTGAAAATTCAATTATTTCATGTGGGAGCCGAGGTGACGAGGCTCAAATCTCCTGGAAAATGTGTGCTTTAATGGGAAATAATGAGACTCCTCACGTCGTCTCCTACATTTTTCAGACACGCTCTTACACTATTTTTCAATCATTCAGTTTCCGGCTGGTCCAGATGCCGGCCCGGCGGCAGGTCGGCGTATTTTTCAAAATGCTCCGGCTTGAGCGGCCCGGAAATCGCGTGTTTGCCGTTGAACCAACCGCCGAGGTCAATGAGCTTGCAGCGGTGGGAACAGAACGGGCCGTATTTTCCGGCAAACCAGTCGCCGGACTTTTTGAGGTCGGACATTTGACTGGCGGCATGGCTACTGGGTCTCGGCGGCGATCTTTTTGAGGTCGGTCACGACATTGACGGCGTCATCCGCCGAAGCGCCGCCGGTCGTGAGAATTTTCTGCACGCCCTCATACAACGCCTGCTGCTGGGCGGCCGAAAGATGGGAACTGTTGAAGAGGGCGTGAATGTCGCGCGCGAGGGCCGTCTGCTGGGCCGCCGCCATTTTTTTCTTTCCCGCCACCGCCGTCAACAGGTCGTCCGCCAGGCTTTTGACGGAACTGGTCGAAGGCTTGGTGCCTTGCGCCGCTGACGAAAGATTGTTCAGCAGGGAAATTTTTTGATCGGGGTCGGGCTTGTCGGCGGCGGCATTGTTCAGCGCGGCGAAATCAGCCTGGAGGCGGTTGATGTTGTTGAGCGTGGCTTGAAGCGCCGGATTCGCCGGCGGAGCGACGGGTGCCGGGGCGGCAGGCGCGGCTTGCGCCGGGGGCGCACCGTTGGCGGCGTTGGCAATCCGTGACTGTTCCGCGTCGTTCTGGCTGCTGGCCCGTCTCGCCTGCTGCTTGGCGATGAAATACGGGTCGGCCAGTGCGCTGCCGACGATCAGCAGCGCGCAAAAAAATGCGATGCGCGTTTTCATGGGTTTATTTGGTTCGCCGTCAACATACCACTTTTTGCGAGCAATGAAATATAATCTTGCAGGATGTCCTCGGTTTCGTTTAGCGCCGCGTCGGGCTGGTAGGTTTTGGTGACGGCGGGCGTGACGGTTTCAACAGAAGTGAAAGGATTGCCCGGACTGTGCTGCTCGTGTGACTTGGTCACATTCGGCTTGACAACCTGATTCGTCATGGAAAGCGGATTACTGATTTCAGCAATGATGTTTGTGGATGTTGAATTGGTGAAAATGAATTTGGCGTCAGCCATGTCGGGAAAATTTGTCCTGAAAAAATTGGTAAAGCTGGCCAGATAATCTATGAAATAATTTGTGTAAACATCGACCGCATAATAGCTGGGTTTGCTTTTGATGCTGGAATCCACGGCAAAATGATTTGTATGATTTGTATCAAGCTTTTCAATGACGGCGGCTATCGCCTCTAGTGTTACGGAATCCTTGCCGAGGCTGGTTGTTACGTCGTAATTCGTCGCAAAAAACATTTCCGGAGCGGGCAGTCCCGACTGGGCGGCGTCCTGCACGGTCAGTTCATAGATTTTTTCGTCCGGCGGAGGGCGGCGGTTGACTTCTTTTTTGTAGGCGTTGTTTAGTTCGGTGGCCTGCTCGCGTTGCTCGATGGCTTCGCGTTCATTGAGCGTGGCGGTTTTGTCGGCCTGCGTTTTTATGAACTGCGCGATGTCCTGGCCGATGTAGGCGTAGTCCTGGTTGGTGGCCAGGCGCGCCGCGTCGCGGGAGCGGAGTTCGGCAAGATAAGGCTGAACGAGATTCAAATTGTCGAAGCTGACCGGCGGGATGGTGTCCCAAGGCAGGGCGTTGGGGAGATTGGTTTCACCAACCTGCGTTGAATAATTCCAGATGTCCGGCAGGACGATGTCCGAGGCGACGCCTTTCCACTGCGTCGAGGCGCCGGTGATCCGGTAGAATTTGCCCTTGGTGATCTTGAGGGTGCCGGGGTCGTTGGTCATTTCGGGGTCGGCCAGGCGGATCGGAATCAGTTGTTGCACCGTGCCTTTGCCGTGGGTCGAGGTGTCGCCGACGATGACGGCGCGACCATAATCCTGCAAGGCGGCGGCGGCGATCTCGGACGCGGAGGCACTGAAACGGTTGATCATCACCACCAGCGGGCCGTCGTAAAGCACATTGGGGTCGGGGTCGGAATACTGGATGGTGCGGCGGGTCTCCCCGTCACGGCAAAGCACCACCGGGCCGTCCTTGATGAACAGGCCGGTGAGCTTCACCGCTTCTTCCAGCGAGCCGCCGGGATTGCCCCGCAGGTCAAGTATCATGCCATCCACTTTTTCCTGCTTCAATTTTATGATCAGCTTGGCGACGTCCACGGTGGTGAACCTCGGTGTGGTGGCCGCGCCGGGTGTAATGTCGCCGACCGGCGCATAAAACGACGGCAGATCAATCACGCCGATGCGTTTGCCGTCGGGATATTCAATCAAATCCGCCTTGGCCTGCCGGTCTTCCAGCTTGATTTCATCGCGAACAAGATGGACGACGGGGCGGGCCGCCCGGTCATCCACCGGGCTTAAAGTCAGGGTGACTTTGGTGCCTTTCGGCCCGCGGATCAACTGGACGACTTTTTCGAGATCCATGTCCACCACGTTCACTGGAGGCTGGTTGTCCTGTGCCACGGCAACGATCCGGTCGCCCGGATTGAAAGCCTTGCTCTTGGCCGCCGGGCCGCCGGGAACCAGTTCGTGGATGGTGCAATAGCCGTAATCCTCGGTCAGTTGCGCGCCGATGCCGAACAGCGCCAGGTTCATGTCTATGGCAAAATCCTGCGCCTTGGGCGCGCTGAAATAATCCGTGTGCGGATCGTAGGCGTGTGTCATGGCGTTGAGATAGGTCGTCAGGACGGTGTCGCTGTCCCAGTTCGTGGTCATCCGCAGGATCCAGCGATTGTGCCGCTCCATGTCGGCGACGATGTTGGTTCCCGCGCCGTCCGGCAGCTTCACGACAAACTGGCCGTTCGTCTCCGAAATTTCGAGCGCCAATTTGGCCGTCAGATATTCGTAACGCACCTGCTGCCGCCAGAGTTGTTGCGCCTCGTCCAGGTCTTTCGGAAACGGCGCCTTCCGGCGGTCTATCACAATTTTATCGTCCGCCGTGAACTTGAACTTGTCCTGCTGCAACAGCTCGTTGACATAGTCGGCATGCTGCACCGAGCGCTCGCAGAAAATGTGATAAATGGCAAACGCCGGCTTCAGGTCGGCGCCGCCACTGCCGCCGAGGGTGAGCACGTCGAGGTTGGTGCGCACCCAGGCAAACTGCTCCAGGTCGGACTGGAGAAAATTTGCATGGCGCGGATCGAGCGAATTGATGTAGCCGTCAAATAACTTCGCCGACAAATCCTTGTCCAGCGGACGTTGCAGATAATGGTAGGCCGCCAGCATCCGGGCCACCAGATGCGCGATGCGCGGGTCGTCCGGCTCCGGCTGCACGCCGTCCGCCAGTTGCGCTGCGGTCAGCGGCGCGGACGCGGACGCTTGAGATTTTGTGGTTTTGCAGCCGGCCCAGACGGCCAGTCCGGCAGCAACAACAAGGGCCAGAACAATGATCCGGTTGGGTCGCATGATAATGTGCAGCATTTGACCAAGTTTAACAAAAAATGTTCAGCAAGGGAAAACAAATTGCGCGACAAATCACCGGCGGTTGCGGCTGCGGCGGAAACGCCCCGGCCCGTTTCCGGGCCATGCCGCTGCGATTTGACTGGTTTAATTCACGATTATCGCGCACGCTGGGACATGATTAAAAACAAGCCGTCCCCGCGCGTCCGCAGGCAGCCACTGGCAGACGGCCAGGTCTGGCGCATGGCCGAACTCAATCTCAAGGTGGAATCGGTCGGCAAACTGCTCGTCCACTACAAGCTCGCCAAGCCCAACGCCGTCCGGATTCCCAACTCCGTCGGCGGCATCTCCACCATCGAAAAATTCCTCAAGAAGAACAAGGCCGTCCTCGTCAAGACATGAGCGGCGGACGGTTGACGGGACTGCGACGGGAAATCGCGGCCACGGAATGTAATGCGCAATTGGAACGCCGGACACGTCGCGGCTCGCAGACTGAAGTTGACTTTCCATTCAAACCTGCCCCGCCGGGCACGAAGATTGAGATTGAGATTCGCGGCAGACGCTTCGCCGCCGTCGTCGTCAAGAAGCCCATTTACCAAAAGAATTAGTCCGCAGATTTCACAGATTTTCGCAGATAAAACAAAACGGTGTCGCGCGCAGGACGCGAAGAAAAAACGAAGGCAAAAATTCTTCCTTCGCCGCCTTCGCGAGCTTCGTGCGACATTTAATTTTGTTGGCTTGAGAATCCGCGCCATCCGCGTAATCTGCGGACAGGTTTTACAATAAATTTATGAGCAACATTCCTACCGACCTGAAATACGCCAAATCACACGAATGGATCCGCGTCAGCGGCGACACCGCGACCGTCGGCATCAGCGACCACGCGCAAAGCGAATTAACCGATGTCGTTTTTGTCGAGCTGCCCGAAGCCGGGCGCAAGGTCAAGGCCGGCGAAGCCTGCGCCGTGGTGGAATCCGTGAAGACCGCGAGCGACATTTATTCGCCCGTCAGCGGCGAGATCGTGGCGCTGAACAAACCCGTCACCGACAATCCCGCGCTGGTCAACACCGAGCCATACGCGGGCGGCTGGTTTTTCAAAATCAAATTGAGCAATCCCGCCGAACTGAACGCGCTGCTCTCGCCGGAGGATTACAAGAAGCAGATTGGCGGGTAAAAATTTATTCCGCCGTTTAATTCAATGATAACCGTTGAATCTGTTTGGAAACGCGAGTTAATCCGTTTGGCTAGCAAGCTGCAAAAACGCTATCAACAAAAGCGATGGACGGTTTTGTCAATGGCGGCCCTTGAAAAAGAGGTCTTCATCGGAGCGTTTGCAGTGAGAAAACTGTTGGACTCAAACAAAATTTCAAAAAAACTTTCAGAGCAAAAAATTAGCGCCATGTTTTACCCGGTAAGAAATTCAGATAAAATTAAAGAGCCAATAAAACATTTTACACACGCTTTTGATTTACTGCACGGAACAAGACAGGAGTTAACTATACGAAAATTGATGGAGCAATTTATTCATAGCTACCATTTTTCTCCATTTGTTCCATTTGGTCAAAATATGGTTGGCATTTATGTGGTTTCAGATTGGAAAAGAAAAGAGGGACTTTATTATATTATGTTGAAACGGCTTACAGAAGTTTTCCGAGCAGTTGGTAGCGAGGTATGAAAATCCATTTATTCATGCAGTCGCAAAGCGACGACTGGAAATTAGCCAGTGACGACAGTCACTGGTCTGCGCCCGCCAAAAATTTTGTCCTGAAGGGACAATGGAAAACGGAATTTTCCCGGCGTCCTTTCAGGACGCAATTGTTTGGCGCGCTGTTCCAGCCACTTCGTAGCTGGCTAATTTCCGCCGTTCCTTCGGAACAAAAATCCGTGTTCAATCCGTAGCCAATGAAAACCCGTTTATTCATCAAGCCGTATTGCGGTTGGTGTCACAAGGCGATGCGCTGGCTGGATGCGCGCTTGAAAATTGTCCCGTCATCGGTTACACGTTGAATATGAAACTTTCTGTGACCCTTGACCGCGACGAGGATGGAATTTGGGTGGCCGAGTGTCCGTCCATTCCCGGCTGCGTGAGCCAGGGCAAAACCAAACCGCTGGCGTTGAAAAATATCAAAGAAGCCATCGCGCTCTGCCTCGAAGTGCGCGCGGAACGTGGCTTGCCGCTCACGGTGGAAACGCAACAAGTCGAAGTTCTGGTCTGATGCCATCGCTTCCGGTCATCAGCGGGCGCAAAACCGTCCGGGCATTTGAAAATCTCGGCTGGCAGGTGGCGCGTCAACGCGGCAGTCACATCATCATGGTCAAGGACGGCGAAATCGCCACGCTCTCAATTCCCGATCACAAGGAAATCGCCAAAGGCACGCTTCGTAGCTTGATTCGCACGGCGGGAATCACAGTTGAGGAATTTTGCGAACAAATTTGATTCGTGAAAATCCGTTTATTCATCAAGCCGTATTGCGGTTGGTGTGACAAGGCGATGCGCTGGCTCGACTTTCACAACTTGCCCGCTGCGGCACTTCCGATTAGATTCTCCGCATGGCTACTTTAACTTTTGACCGGGTGCTGGCAGGTGCTGAATCCTTGCCAGCCGACGAACAGGCGATGCTGGAAGAATTATTGCATCGCCGTCGCATCGAAAATTGGCGCAACGAAACCGCCGCCGAAGCCGTCGCCGCCACGAAAGCTTTTCGCGCCGGCAAACTCAAGTCCGCTTCCGCCGACAACATCATCGCCCGTCTGCGCGCGGCCAAGTGAGGATGCACGAGCTTGTCCTCACGCCACGATTCGAGCGCGCCTTCCGGCGTTTGACCGCCAAAAATCCCGCGCTGCAATCGCAGATTGAAACCACGCTTGATCGCATGGCGGAAAATCTCACTGACCCGCGTTTGAAAACTCATCGCTTGAGCGGCCAGCTTGCTGGACTGCACGCCTGCTCGGTGGCTTACGATTGTCGGATAGTTTTCTCCAAGCAAAAACATCCCAAGACCGGCGCGGAAACTTTGCTGCTCATCAACATCGGCACGCACGAGGAAGTTTATTGAACTGATGAAAACCTGTTTATTCATCAAGCCGTATTGCGGTTGGTGTCACAAGGCAATGTGCTGGCTCGACGACCACGACATCGCTTACGAGAAGTTTGACGTGATCGCGGACGACGCGGCGTTTGCCGAGATGGTCCGCCTTTCCGGCCAGGAACTCGCGCCGGTGCTGGACGTGGACGGAAAAATTCTGGCGGATTTCGGCCCGGAAGAATTGGAAAAATTCTGGAATTCGTTAAATCGTTGAATTGTTAAATTGTTACATCGTGATAAATTTGAATTCGCAAATGCAATTGAACGATTCAACCATTCAACCATTTAACAAATCACGCCCGCGTTTGCCGGAATGGCTGCGCATCACGCTGCCTACATCGGACAGTTTCGCGCGCACGCGCGGGCTGCTCGATGAGTTGAAGCTGCACACGGTCTGCGAAAGCGCCAAGTGCCCGAACCATTGGGAATGCTGGAGCAAAGGCACGGCGACGTTCATGATCGCGGGCGACCGTTGCACGCGCGCGTGCGGCTTTTGCGCGGTCAGCACGGCCAAGCCGCTCGCGCTGGAGACGGACGAACCGGCGCGCGTGGCCGAGGCGACGCGCCGGATGAGATTAAAACACGTCGTCATCACGGCGGTCGCCCGCGACGATTTGAAGGACGGCGGCGCGGAACATTTCCGGCAGACGATTGAGAAAGTTCGCGGGTTGAATCCAGAGATTGTCATCGAAGTTTTGGTTCCTGATTTCAATGAGAGCGACGAATCCATCGAGAATGTGCTATCGGCGAACCCGCACATCTTCAATCATAATCTCGAAACCGTCCGCCGTCTGACGCCGAGTGTGCGTCATCGTGCGACATACGACCGCTCGTTGAAAGTTTTGGCGAAGGTGAAGGCGAAACGCGGCGACACGATTTACACGAAGTCCGGCATCATGCTTGGACTCGGCGAACGGGAAGAAGAAATTTTGATGGCGATGCAGGATTTGCGTTCGTCAAACTGTGACATACTCACACTCGGCCAGTATTTGCAGCCGTCGCTGAAACATCTGCCGGTGGTTGAATTTGTTTCGCCGCAAAAATTCGCGGAATACAAAACCGTCGCGGAAGAAATGGGATTTGTCCACGTTGCCAGCGGGCCGATGGTGCGCAGCTCGTATCACGCGGATGAGTTTTCTTTGCCGGTTGCAAGCTGAAGCTTGCACTACAACTGGCGGCGCGGTAGCGCCGCCCTACCTTTAGCGGCGGTGCATGAACAGCCACGCGGCGGCGGCGAGGCAGATGAAAAAAGACAAAAAGCAAACGACGATGATGAGTGTCGTCAATGTTTTTGCCTTCGCCACAACTTTCCCGGTGGATTTTTTTTCAGATTCGAGAAAATTGGAAAATTGATTTTTCAACGCGGCGTTGACGGCGTCCTCGTTTTTGAGTTCCAACGTGAACCACTGGCCCTCGGAATTTTTCCATTCGTCCGGAAGACGTTCGAGCGATTCCGCCGTCGCAGACTGAAATCCCCAGTGCAGCCAGAACGGAGAATTCTCCTGCGTCCACAACCGGAAGACGCCGTGGTTGGCGGCGAGAATCTGGAGGCGTTCCCAAAACAATTCCCGCGCGGCGTCGGCCACGGAAAAATCCGAGAAGCCTTCGCTGTGGAGCAGGGCGGCGGTGCGGACGATTTGAAAACCGACCGCCCCGACGACTTCGCCAGCGCGCTCGACGACCTGAAATTCCGTCAGGCGGGATTCGAGATGATCCGCCGGCAGCCGCATCGAAATCCAGACGGCCTTGAGCGCGGGCAGATCGTCCACGATTGCGCGGCGGATATGTAACAGGTTTGAACTCATCGGTGCGCGGGTTATTGACGCCGCCAACCGAAGCGGAGTCAATCTTCTTCAATCTTGTCGGGCAATTCGTTGGTGTCGCCGGACTGCGGCGGAAAATGCGCGGCCAGCAGTTCACCGGCCTTTTGGATTCCATGAATGATGCCGGCGGTGAATGCGGATTTGGCAAAATGACCTGACATTTCCGCCGCGACCGTGCGCCAGAATTCGTCACCGCATTTTTGATGCACGCACTGGTCTCCGATAATTGCGAATTTGCGGGCCGTTGGCGCGACGAAAATCAGCACGCCGTTGCGATGTTTTGTCTGGGCCATTCCCAGCCGGTCAAATTGCGACTGTGCCGCCGCCACCGCGTCGTCAACTTTTTTGTGGCTGACGAAAATGCGGATTTCACCGGACGTTTTTTGTTCCGCCGCGCGGATGGCGGCGACGATGTCGTCGTGTTTCAACTGGTTTAGAAAATCGCGGTGTTTCATATTTACCAGCTTCCTCCTGCGCCACCGCCGCCAAAGCTCCCGCCGCCGCCGGAAAATCCGCCGCCACCACCGCCCGAAGAAAAACCGCCACTGGACCAGCCACCACCACTGCCTAAACTGCCCAACCAAAAACCGCCCGTTGAACAGCCGCGCCGAGAATAAGTTGACGAACGGGATGAGCGGATCACCGACAGAAAAATAATCAGGAAGAGAAAAACGATTGCAATGAGCCAGATCGTGCCTTCGCTGGGAGGCAGGCGGATTTGGCCGGAACCTTCCGCCACAGTTTGGCCGGTGCCTTTGTATTCGCCCTTCGCGGCGGCGAGAATGGCGTTCACACCGGCGGTCAGGCCGGCATTGTAATCGCCGGCTTTGAAGTGCGGCGTGATTTCGTCGGCGATGATGCGTTTGCAAATCGCGTCGGGCAGCGCACCTTCGAGTCCGTAGCCGACCTGCAAAAACATTTTGTGATCCTGCGTGAAAACGAACAGCACCGCGCCGTTGTTCTTGTCCTTCTGCCCAACCTTCCACGACTGTGCGACTCGCACGGTGTAATCGTCAATCGAGGAATCGCTCTGCATCTTCTGGAAAATAACGACAAGAATCTGGCTGGAAGCGTCGCGCTCAAATTGTTCGAGCTTTTGATTCAATTGCGCGGCCGTGGCCGGTGAAACCACTCCCGCATAGTCGTTGAAGTATTGCGCTGGCGGCGGCGGAATGACTTCGGCGGCAAACGCCGTCAAACAAAACAGCATGAGCAGCAGGGCGGAAATTTTTTTCATGCGCGCGGTTATTTCTTGTTGAAATCAAACTGCACCTGCGGCGGCTTGTCGGCGTCTGCGATGGCGGTGAAATAAGGCTTTTCGGCAAAGCCGAATGCGCCGGCATAGAGCATCGCCGGAAATGACTTGATGGCGGTGTTGTAGTCCTGCACGGCTCTGTTGAAGTTGCCGCGCTCGACGCTGATGCGGTTTTCCGTGCCTTCCAACTGCGCCTGCAATTCGCGGAAGTTCGCGCTGGACTTCAAGTCGGGATAATTTTCCGTCACGACCAGCAGCCGCGATAGCGCGGAAGACAGCGCACCTTGGGCCTTCTCAAATTCCGCGAGCTTGGCGGCATCGGTGGGCGCGTTGTTCATGTCCATCTTGATCTGGCCGACCGAGGCGCGCGCGGCGGTGATTTCAGTGAGCGTGGATTTCTCAAAATTCGCCGCGCCGGAAACCGTCGCCACAAGGTTCGGAACCAGGTCGGCGCGGCGCTGATACACATTCTGAACCTGCGCCCACGCGCTGTTGACGGCCTGCGACCGTTTCACCAGTCCGTTGTAGCTGCCACCCGCGAACAGGATGACGAGCAGAACGATGACGCCCAGCAACGCCAGGACTCCGCAACCGACGCCAAGTTTTTTCATAAGATTGGTTGAAGCCTATGCGCGTGAAAAAACGGATGCAATTACAAAACCGGACGGATTTTGGAATCGCTTCCGGCGCGAAGAAAAATTTACTTTTCGCCGCGGCTGTGTAATTGTCTGCGGACATTTTTTATGAGCAATCAAACCGACCAACTCCTCGCCGCGCTGAACTGGCGCTACGCCACCAAGTTTTTTGACGCGACCAAAAAAATACCCGCCGACACCTGGCAGACGCTGGAGCAGGCGCTGGTGCTGACGCCGACTTCCTACGGTTTGCAGCCGTATAAATTTCTGGTCATCAGCAATCCGGCCAAGCGCGTCGAACTGCTGCCGCATTCATGGGGCCAGAAACAAGTGGTGGACGCGTCGCATTTTGTCGTTTTCACCGCGCGCACGGAAATGAAGGAAGCCGACGTGGACAAGTTGATCAAGCGCACTGTGGATGTCCGCAAGTTGCCGGCAAATGCGCTCGATGCGTATCGCGGCATGATGCTCGGCGACGTGGTGAACGGTCCGCGCGGAAAAACCGCGCACGAGTGGGCGACGCGCCAGACTTACATCGCGCTGGGAAATCTGATGACGTGCGCCGCCGTGCTCGGCGTGGACGCCTGCCCGATGGAAGGGCTTGTTCCCGCCGAATACGACAAGGTTTTGAAATTAAACGGCAGCGGCTATGCTACGGTCGTGGCCTGCGCGCTCGGTTATCGCGCCGCGAACGACAAATACGCGAGCCTGGCAAAAGTGCGTTTCGAGATGAAAGACCTGGTGCAGCAGATTTGACGACTGGCGCTGGCAAGCTGCGATTAACTGCCAACTGGATTTGCGCGGACAATTTTAGAAAACCCGCTAATTTCCTCCAAAAGCGCTTGACGGCAGGGCGGCCAATTTCGTAGTTATCTTAACTAATGATTTTCCACCCTGCCCGGATGGGCCTGTTCAACAAACGCGCCCTCGTGCGGCAATTGCAGCAAGCTAGAACCGCCTCGCGCGCCGACCTGGCGCGTTCGCTGGGCATGAGCCAGCCGACGGCGGGAAAAATCGTGGACGAATTGCTGGCCGTGCGCGTGCTGGAAGAAGTTGAAGTCAATGGAACCAACGGCCACGGCGCGCCGCAGCTCGGTCGTCCGGGCCGCCGACTGCAATTGAACCGTTCGCAGCCGGGATTTTTGGGGATCCAACTCGGCGTTCAAGAAACCCAACTGGCCGAGCTGCCGCTGGGCGCGACGAATGCGGACGTCTGGCAGCATTCTTTTCGCACGCCGGCGGCGCGTCCCAATCCCGCCGCGCTCTGGGAACGCGGACTGCGCGCAGCGGACAAAAAATTTGGCGGCAAAAATTATCTTGGCGTGCTGTTGAGCGCGCCCGGCGTCGTGGACGAATCCAACCGGCGCATTTTGTTTTCGCCTAACATCCATTGGAGCGAAAACGCGGACCTGCCGGCGATCATCCGGCACGTCTGGGATGCGCCAGTGCTCATCATTCAAGAGGAACGCGCCCTGGCTCTCGGCCATCACGTCAATCATCCGCAGCACGAGGATTTTTTGCTCGTGGATTTCGGCGACGGCGTCGGCGGCGCGGTCATCGTCGGTGGCAAGCCGCTCGCCAGCCCGCTGCCCATCAGCGGCGAACTCGGCCACACGCCCGCGCTCGGCAACCACCGCCGCTGCGGCTGCGGCGCGACCGGCTGCGTGGAGACGCTCGTTTCCACGCGGGGCCTGCTGGAAAGCTTTTCCGCCGCGCATCCAAAACTGAAAAAAAGCCGGCTGGCGTTTGCGGATCACATCGCTGAAAACGGTGTTGAACCGTGGCTGGCGGAATCGCTGGACGCGGCGGCGGTGGCGATTGCCGGCGCGTTGAACGTCCTCGGCCTGCGCCGCGTGGTCATCACCGGCAGCCTCGTGGAACTGGCGCCGGCGGTCATCCGGCATCTTTCCAGTGCGATTCAAAACGGCGCAATGTGGGCGCGCTTTGGCGACGTGGAATGTGTCAGCGCGCCGCGCCGCCGCACCGCCGGGCTGGTCGCCGTGGGCATTGACCGCCTGGTCTTGCCGGATGAGAAATCGCTGCATTTTTTGACTGACAAAAAATCTCCGCGCAAAGAATTCAAGGTTGGAACCAAATAAAACGCATCGCAAAAAAACAAGAACTATCAATGAAAGCTGCATTTCCCCAAATCACCCAAATCGGCTACGAAGGGCCAAAATCCAAAAATCCGCTCGCGTTCAAGCATTACGACGCCGACGAAATAGTTGCAGGCAAAACCATGCACGAGCATCTGCGTTTCGCCGTGGTCTATTGGCACACGTTTCGCGGCACGGGCAGCGATCCGTTTGGCGCGGGCACGATGCTGCGTCCGTGGGATGACGGCAGCAACAGCGTGAAGAACGCCCAAAACCGCGTCCATGCCGCTTTTGAATTCATCGAAAAACTCGGCGCGCCGTATTATTGCTGGCATGACCGCGATGTTGCGCCGGAAGGAAAAAATTTGCGCGAGACGAACAAGAATCTCGACGCCGTCGCCAAAGTTTTGAAAGAAGAACAGAAGCGCACGGGCATCAAACTGCTGTGGGGCACGACCAATGCGTTTTCGCATCCGCGCTTCGTCCACGGCGCCAGCACGAGCTGCAACGCGGACGTGTTTGCGTTTGCCGCCTGCCAGGTGAAGAAGGCGATGGAAGTGACGCACGAACTCGGCGGCGAAGGCTACACGTTCTGGGGCGGCCGCGAAGGCTACATGACCTTGCTCAACACCGACATGAAGCGTGAGCAGGAGCATCTGGCGAAATTTCTGCACCTCGCCGTTGCCCACAAAAAAGCCATCGGTTTCAAAGGCCAGTTCTACATCGAGCCCAAGCCGAAGGAACCGACCAAGCACCAGTATGATTCCGACGCGGCGGCGTGCCTGAACTTCCTGCGTGAATTTGATTTGCTGAAAGATTTCAAGCTGAACATCGAAACCAACCACGCGACGCTGGCCGGTCACACGATGCAACATGACCTCGAAGTGGCGGGCGGCGCGGGCGCGCTCGGCTCGATTGACGCCAACACGGGCGATGAATTGCTCGGTTGGGACACGGATCAATTTCCGACCAGCATTTATCTGACGACCTACACGATGTTGAGCGTGCTCAAATACGGCGGTTTCAAAACCGGCGGTGTGAATTTCGACGCAAAGGTTCGCCGCGAAAGTTTCGAGCCGATTGACCTGTTCTATGCACATATCGGCGGCATGGACGCTTTTGCGCGCGGGTTGAAAATCGCGGCGGCGATTCGCAAGGACGGCCGGCTGGCGGAGTTCTTGAAGAACCGTTACGCCTCTTGGGACAGCGGCATCGGTGCGAAGATTGAAGCGGGCAAAATGGGATTCAAGGAACTCGAAACTTATATGCTCAAGAAGGGCGAAGCCGACGCGAACGTCAGCGGCCGCCAGGAATTCCTCGAAAACCTCATCAACGAATTCATCTGACCAACTGATAAAGCGGACGGTTCGTCCATCCGTTTTGTTTTAGATTATAGCTTAAGAAACTTAATTTATGAACATCAACCTCAAGCAATCCGAAGTCTGGTTCGTCACCGGCAGCCAGCACCTTTACGGCCCGGAAACCTTGAAGAAAGTCGCAGAACATTCGCAGGAAATCGCCAAGGCGCTCAACGTCGCGCCCGCGATTCCAGTGAAAGTTGTTTTCAAGCCCGTCCTCGTGACGCCGGACGCGGTGACGGAACTTTGTCAGGCCGCGAACAACGCACCAAAGTGCATCGGCCTCATCACATGGTGTCACACGTTCTCGCCGTCGAAGATGTGGATCAACGGGCTCAAGCAGCTTCGCAAACCCGTCGCGCATTTGCACACGCAATATAACCGCGACATTCCGTGGGCCACGATTGACATGGATTTCATGAACATGAACCAGGCCGCGCACGGCGACCGCGAACATGGTTTCATCTGGAGCCGGTTGCGTTTGAATCGCAAGGTGGTCGTCGGTTTCTGGCAGGAAAAATCCACGCAGGAAAAACTCGGCGCGTGGGCGCGCGCGGCAGCGGCGTGGGCAGACTGGCAGACCGCGAAGTTCTGCCGCTTCGGCGACAATATGCGCGAAGTGGCCGTGACCGAGGGCGACAAGGTTTCGGCGCAAATCAAATTTGGTTTCGCCGTCAACGGCTACGGCGTCGGCGACTTGGTGAAAGTCGTCAAAGAAGTTTCAGATAAAGAAATTGACGCGCTCGTGAAAACTTACGAGGCGACTTACGAAATTTCCGCCGACTTGAAAAAAGGCGGCAAGCGGCATAAATCAATTCGCGAAGCCGCGCGCATCGAACTGGGTTTGCGCGCGTTTCTCACGGCGGGAAATTTCAAGGGCTTCACGACGACGTTTGAAGATTTGCACGGCCTCGTGCAATTGCCCGGACTTGCGCCGCAGCGGTTGATGGCCGATGGCTACGGTTTCGCTGGCGAAGGCGACTGGAAAACCGCCGCGCTCGTCCGCGCGATAAAGGTCATGGCGAGCGGACTCAAGGGCGGCACGTCGTTTATGGAAGATTACACCTACCATTTGCAGCCGGGCAATAAAGTCGTGCTCGGCGCGCATATGCTGGAGATTTGTCCGAGCATTGCCGACGGCAAAGCATCGTTGCAAGTGCATCCGCTCGGCATCGGCGGCAAGGCCGATCCGGCGCGATTGGTTTTCAACACGCCGCCCGGCGCGGCGCTCAACGCGGCGCTGATGGATTTTGGAAATCGTTTTCGCCTGCTCATCAACGAAGTGGATGTCGTCAAGCCGGAGCAGCCGATGCCGAAACTGCCCGTGACGCAGGCCGTGTGGAAATGCCGCCCGAATTTCGAGGATGCGTGCGCGGCGTGGATTTACGCCGGCGGCGCGCATCACACCGGCTTCAGCCAGGCGGTCACGACGGAAATGCTCGAAGATTTCGCGGCGATCGCGGGCATTGAAGTGGTCGTGATTGATGCCGACACGAAGCTGCGCCAGTTCAAGCAGGAACTCATGTGGAACGACTGCGCCTATGGCCTGAAGTCCGGATGGGTTTCTTGATTTGCCAAACGGGAAGTCATAAATTGGGCGGTATGAAAAACTTTATATCAACTATTTTTTGTGCCGCCGCTATTTTAGCACCGGCGGTCTCCCACGCCGACATTCAACCGGTTGTCACGTTGCAGGCGCAGCCGTTTCCGCTGACGGACGTGCGCCTGCTGGATGGTCCGTTCCGCGACGCGATGTTGCGGGATCAAGCATACTTGTTGAGCCTTGACGCCGACCGCTTGTTGCGCAACTTCCGCGTCAACGTCGGTTTGCCGACGGACGCGAAGCCTTACGGCGGCTGGGAGGCGCCAAACGTCGAATTGCGCGGCCATGCGGTGGGACACTATTTGTCCGCCTGCTCGATGATGTATGCCAGCACGGGCAACCTCAAACTCAAGCAGCAGGTGGATGATATCGTCGCCGGAATGGCCGTATGCCAGAGCAATTCTCCGGCGGCGGGTTTTCACGAGGGTTATTTGTCCGCGTTTCCGGAATCATTTTTTGACCGCCTGGAACAGGGCCGGCAGGTTTGGGCGCCGTGGTATACGTTGCACAAAATCATGGCCGGCTTGCTCGACGCCTATCAATACACCGGCAATGCGCAGGCGCTCGAAGTGCTCACCAACATGGCCAACTGGGTGCAGTGGCGCGAAGACCGTCTGACGCCGCAACAAATGCAACGGACGCTCGAAAACGAGCAAGGCGGCATGACCGAGGTGCTGGCCAATCTCTATTGCGTGACGGGCAACACCAATTATATGCACCTGTCCGAGATGTTCAACCACCAGCGGGTGATCGGCCCGCTGGAAGAGGGGCAGGACCGGCTGAACGGATTGCACGCCAACACGCAGATTCCCAAAATCGTTGGCATCACGCGCGAATATGAATTCACCGGCGAGCCGCAATTCCTGACCGCCGCCAACACGTTCTGGAACGCCGTCGCGCTGGACCGTTCCTACGTCATCGGCGGCGACAGTGACAACGAGCATTTCTTCCCCACCAACCAGTTCGACGAGCATTTAAGCCCGGATACCTGCGAGACCTGCAACACCTACAATATGCTCAAGCTCACGCACGACCTGTTCGAGGTGGAGCCGGATGCGGCCAAAATGGATTTTTACGAACGCGCGCTTTACAACGACATCCTCGCCTCGCAGGACCCGGATTCCGACATGTTCACCTACTTCATGTCGCTCAAGCCCGGTCACTTCAAGGTTTATTCCACGCCGGAAAATTCCTTCTGGTGCTGCGTCGGCACCGGCATGGAAAACCACTCCAAATATGGCAACACGATTTATTATCAAGGAGCGGATTCGCTCTACGTCAATTTGTTCATCGCGTCGGAATTGAACTGGGCGGACAAGGGAATTACCGTCCGGCAGGAAACCCAATTCCCGGAAAGCGACACGACCACTCTGAAAATCAAGGCGCAAAGGCCCGTCACATTTGCGATGAAAATCCGCTATCCGGATTGGGCTGTGGACGGAGTGAAAGTTTCTATCAACGGGAAAAAGCAAAAAATTGAATCCACGCCCGGCAGCTATTATGCGCTCGACCGCGAATGGCACAATGGCGACACGGTGAAAATTCAAATGCCCATGCGGCTGCACACGGAATTTTTGCCGGACACCACAAACCAGGTCGCCGTGCTTTACGGCCCGATTGTGCTGGCCGGTGAACTGGGCACGACCAACATGCCCAATCCTTTGGCCAGAGATCAGAACCAATTCAACCGGACGCGGGATGTGGCAACGCCGGTGCTGGTGACGACGGTGGACACATTGCTCAAACACATCAAGCCGGTTTCCGGCAAGCCGTTGACTTTTCGCACGCGGGGAATTGGCGAGCCGGAAGACGTGACTCTGGAGCCTTTTTACCAAATTCATCGCCAGCGTTACACGGTTTATTGGCCGATCGAGTCGCAAGCGGAATGGAAAGCGCACTCCGCCAACGCCTCGCCGACAAGGTAAAAACACGGTTGCAAAAAATCTATGCCAGCAAAATACACAATCGGATTGGACTATGGCACGAACTCGGTTCGCGCCCTCATCGTCAACGTCGCCAACGGCGCGGAAATCGCGTCGGCGGTCTGGAATTACGCGCATGGCACTGCGGGCGTGATTCTCGCGCGCGACCCAAATCTCGCGCGGCAGCATCCGGCGGATTACGTCGCAGGCGCGGAAATCACCATCAAGCAGGCGCTCGCCGCAGCGAAGAAATCCGTGAAAGGATTCAGCGCCGACCAGGTCATCGGCATCGGCGTGGACACCACCGGCAGCACGCCGCTTCCAGTTGATGCGAACGGCCAGCCGCTTGCGTTCCAGAAAAAATTCGCAAACAATCCGGCGGCGATGGCGTGGCTTTGGAAGGATCACACCGGCGTCAACGAAGCCGCCGAGATCACCGCGCTCGCAAAAAAAATGCGCCCGGAATTTCTCGACAAATGCGGCGGCGTTTATTCGAGCGAATGGTTTTGGAGCAAGATTTTGAAATGCCTGCGCGTCGCGCCGGAAGTTTTCAACGCCGCACATTCATGGGTGGAACTGGCGGACTACGTTCCCGCCGAACTCGCCGGCACGCTTGCGCCGGACAAATTCATCGCCGGCGTCTGCGCCGCTGGCCACAAGGCGATGTGGAATGCGAAATGGGGCGGTTATCCTGACGCGCAATTTCTTTCCAAATTGAATCCGAAACTTGCGGAACTGCGTTCGCGTTTGACGCCGCGAGTTTGTTCGATTGATAAATCCGTCGGCGGGCTGACTGAAAGCTGGGCGAAAAAAACTGGATTGACTGCTGGAATTCCGGTTGCCGTCGGCGCGTTCGACGCGCATTTGGGCGCAGTCGGTTCAGGCGTTGCGCCAGGATGTCTGGTGAAAATCATCGGCACGAGCACTTGCGACATCGCCGTGTGGCCGAGCGGTAGGACAGGCGTCGCGCTTGTCTCAAATCAAAAGCGAACCGCTCAAGCGGAAATGAAAAATGGAGACAGGCGCGACGCCTGTCCTACGTTGGCCGATATTCCCGGCTTGTGCGGCATCGTGGACGGCAGCGTGTTGCCGGGATATTTCGGACTCGAAGCCGGTCAGTCAGCCGTCGGCGATTTGTTCAACTGGCTGGTGAATTACATCAAGCCGGGCGGAAAAAAAGTTTTGTCGCATCGCGATTTGGACGAGGCGGCGTTGAAATTAAAGCCGGGCGAATCCGGCTTGCTCGCGCTGGACTGGAACAACGGCAACCGCACAATTCTCGTTGATCAAAAACTCACCGGCCTGCTCATTGGCCAGACGCTTTACACGCCGCCGGCGGAAATTTACCGCGCGCTGGTCGAAGCGACGGCGTTTGGCGCGCTGACCATTATCAATCGTTTTGAAGAATACGGCGTGAAAATTTCTTCTGTCGTGAATTGCGGCGGCATCGCGGACAAGAGCGCGCTGACGATGCAGATTTACGCGGACGTGACGGGCCGCCCGATGAAAATTTCGCGCTCGGCGCAAACCTGTGCGCTGGGTTCGGCGATTGCGGCGGCGGTGGTGGCGGGCGCGCACAAAAATTTTGCGGCGGCGCAAAAGGCGATGACGGGTTTGAAGCCAAAAATTTACCAGCCGAATCCGAAGGCGCACGCGACGTATCGCGAACTTTATTTAATTTACAAAGAATTGCACGATGCGTTCGGCACGAAGGAATGGAATGGCAATTTATTTGGCGTGATGAAAAAGCTGATTGAGATTCGCGGGCGGGTGAGGAAATAATTTTAACCACGAATGGACACGGATAAACACGGATAAACTCAAATCGCATGACCTCAAGTTTTCTTTTGTTGCAGAACGAAGGATTTTTGATGCAAAACTGCCTCAAATCTTCTTTGGCAGCATTGCGAAAATGGCGCATTGAAGATAAGGGTGCTTTTTATGGTGCATTTTTTGGATTCACAATTGGGTTGGAGCGTCTATTGAAAATTCTGCTTCTGCTTGATAGTTGGTGTCGCAATCGGAGATTTCTCACGGATTCAGAATTAAAAGATTTCTGTCACAACCTTGAAAAACTCCATGAATCTGTAGGTGCATTATTTCAACAACATCGAATCGTTCGAGGAAAAAAATTAGAGTCTGATAAAATAGACAAAATGCTTCTTCAGTTTCTATCCAGCTTTGCTCAACGTAATCGTTATTACAATCTTTACACTCTGACAAGAGATGGGGCGATTGATCCACTTGGTGAATGGCAAGACCTGCTTCGCAATATCTACGACAATGATGTCCCAGAAGACAAGCATTTGCCAGAGCCGGATGAAAATTATATTTTAGCTGATAATGTTGAAGGCAATCCTTGCGTAAAATTAACTCGAACTGGCTCAACACTCCAGACGCAGACAGAACACGACCACGATCAAGGGATAATGGCTATTGCGTTGCCTGAAATGTGCTGGCGACTCGTTAAAATTTTAGCTCCATTGCAGGCTTTGCTGATTGAAATTCAGGAAAAGATTCGCGAGGCAGATCACGAAGGAGACGGAGAAGCCAGCGTTCCATTCATGGAAGAGTTCTTGGAATTTGTGTGCGAGGACAAAAATATTATTTTGGAAAGCGAGGATTGGCCTTGAATTTTATTTTATTGATTTAATCCGTGTTTATCTGTGTCCATCTGTGGTTGAAAAATAAATTTTATGCTGGAAAAATTAAAAGCTAAAGTATGCCGGGCGAACTTGGGTTTGGTTCGCAAAGGGTTGGTCATCGAAACGTGGGGCAACGCGAGCGGCGTGGATCGCGCGCGCGGATTGATGGTCATCAAGCCGAGCGGCGTGCCTTATGACGGCATGATGCTGAAACACATGGTCGTCGTTTCGCTGGCGGATGGCGAAGTCGTTGAAGGAAATTTGAAGCCGAGCTCCGACACGCCGACACATCTGGTTTTGTATCGCGCGTTCAAGGAAATCGGCGGGGTCGTCCACACGCACAGCCTTTATGCGACGGCGTGGGCGCAGGCGTGTTCCATGATTCCATCCTACGGCACGACGCAGGCGGATTATTGGTTTGGCGAAGTTCCTTGCACACGCGCGATGACGCCGGCTGAAATCAAAACCGATTACGAGAAAAACACCGGCGGCGTCATTGTCGAGACTTTCAAAAAATTGAATCCGCTCGAACATCCGGCGGTTTTGGTCGCGAGCCACGGGCCATTCACCTGGGGAAAGGACGTGGCCGACGCGGTTCACAACGCGGAGGTGCTGGAATTTGTGGCGCGGTTGGCGAGCGAGACGTTGCGCGTGAATCCAAGCACGAAGCCGATGCCCTCGGCGTTGCTCGACAAACATTTTCTGCGCAAGCACGGGGCAAGGGCGTATTACGGGCAAAAATAAATTTACCAATCGCGCGTTTCAAAATTTCAAGCATCATCCTAGAAAATGAGTTCAACCGCATCTTCCGCTAAGCCCGCCAGCCGGCCAAAAATCCGTTTTCAAGAGGGCGGTTTGCTCGTCGTCGTTTTTGTCCTTGGACTGCTGCTGACAATTTTCGGCGGCAAAGTCCGGCTGCCCGCATTTGAAACAAACGCGCAGGGCGAACGCACGCGAATTTTCACCACGGACGCTTCCGGCGAAAAAGAACCTGCGTTCGTGGAAAAGAATAAATTCCTCAACGTCCAGAACCTCGCGCAGCTTGCGAAGGACACGAGCTTCATTGCCATCATGGCCGTGGGCGCGACGTTTGTGATCATTTCCGGCGGGATTGATTTGTCCGTCGGCGCGATTTACGCGCTGGCGTCGGTGCTGGCGGCGATGGTTTTTGCGCATTTCGGCCCGGATGGTCCGGGCGGCGGCGCGAGCGGCTGGGGCGGAGTGGCGATGGGCATATTGACCTGCCTTGGCGTGGCGATGCTTTGCGGACTCGCCAACGGCGGCATGATTGTCGCGTTGCGCGTGCATCCGTTCATCATCACGCTCGGCACGATGGCGATTTTTCGCGGCATTGCCTTTGTGATGACCAAGGGGCAGTCCATCAGCGGATTTCCCGAAAATTTCCGGACGTTGGTGAAATATGAAGTCGGCAACGGTCTGACGCTCGTTCCTCTGGTCGTGATGGTGATTGTCGCCATCATCGGCATAATTTATCTCAAGCGTCTCGCCGCCGGTCGCCGCATTTATGCCATTGGTGGAAATGAACTCGCCAGCCGTTTCAGCGGCATCCGCGTCGAGCGTGTCAAGTTGAGCGTTTATGTCATCGCCGGTTTGACGGCGGGCGTCGCGGCGTTGTTGTCGCTCGGCTATTATGGCGCGGGCACGTCGAGCGACGGGCAGGGTTACGAGTTGAACGTCATCGCGGCGGCGGTCGTGGGTGGCGCGAGCTTGTCCGGCGGCAAAGGCTCGGCGCTCGGCGCGCTGCTCGGCGCATTGATCATTCAGATGATCAGCAGCGGCATCATCATCCTCGGCATTGACCAGAATT
>DATCBW010000239.1:0-15342 GCA_036511615.1 Verrucomicrobiia bacterium
TTTTGCATGACGACATGGAACGTCGGGCGGAAGACGGACGGATAAAATGAATTGGTCGAGGCGTCGTAAATGTTCGCCGCGAGCTGCAACACCCGGTTGACCGCCGGCGAATAGACAAACTGGCCGTTGACATAGACCGGAATGTTGGTGATGCCAAACGCCGGAACCTGGTTTGTCCCGATGGGGAAAGCATAGGAGCCATTGTTCGCCAGGCCGATGCCGGACGGATCGTTGACGTTCAGGTTGCCCAGCGCGTCAAGGTAGGAGTAGGTGAAGTTGTTTGTAACGCCGTAGAAAGTCGTCAGATAATTCGACGGGCTGCTTTGAAACCAGTTCGTCGTGTAAAGCCGCAGCATCCGGTCGGCGGCGTTGGTGAAGAACGAGAGCGGCGTCCACGCCATGAGATTGGTCGCGGACGGCGGATTGGTATAAGCAGTTCCGCCGGAAACGTAGATGAAGGGATGCAGATTGTCGTAATTCAAATTCATCTTGTCGGCGTCGTTCGGCGTGGTGTCGGTGCCCAACTGGGCGAGCATCCGGTAAAAGGTGTAGCGGTCGTAGGCATCGGGGAAATTGCTCGTGCTGGTGCCATTGTTGTAAATCCCCGCCAGCGTCAGCCGGTTGGTGAAGAAGGCCGAGCTTTTCGCCGGGTCGAACAAGTCCGATGTCACATCGAAGAAACGGTTGGTGCTGTCCGCGCCGGCCCAGGGCAGTTTTGGATTGTCCGCCACAAAATCTGCATTGGTGTTCACCGTCGTTTGCAACGGCCCGTCGCTGTATTCATCAATATTGTCGAAGGGCAAAACGTTGGCGGCGTTGAAAAAATAGCTGTTGGCCGAAAGCAGGTTGTTGTAGTTGTAATTGTAACGCCAGGCCAGCAGCGAAAACGCGTCATTGAAGGCGTTGCCGGTGTTGGGGAAACCGGTCATGGACCGGTTATACAAGTAAGGTGCGAAGGCCGTGTCCCATGCGTTCGTGTTCAAGTCGGCCAGAAAAGCCGGGAGATTGAGTTCCCATGAACCGACCCCTTGATTTCTAACAAAGCCGTCCTGGCTCAAAACCAGGTTGCGGTTGAGAACCTGGTTGTAAACATAATTCAGGTCGAGCGAATTTCCCACCGGCACTGCGACGAAGGTGTAGCGCGCCACGAACTGGTTGTTCGCCGAATGGGGCAGTTCGGGATGCGCCAGCACGCCGATCCATTGCGGGTCGCCCACGTTGCCATTGACGGTGTCGTCAAAGAGGCCGTTGCGGTTGAGGTCCAGATAATACCGGAAATCCATCGCGCCGGTCTGCGCGTTGGTGACGATGAACACCGGGGCGCGCGGCAGAATCTGAAGGTTGGCGATGTTTTGCTGATAGTCGGCCGGGGACAACGGCAGGCCGCCGCCATAATAATAATTGACGTTCGCCGGATTGGCGATGCCGGGCAAAAAACCGTCCGCGTTGATGTAATTAGTGGCGACGAGCAGGCCGAAATTGTAGCTGGCGGCGTTGGTGGACTGAATGGCGGCGACAATCTGCGCCTGGGCGGCGGCGAGCGCGGAGTCGGTGGCGAGGCGCGCGGTGGTCGCGTCGGTCGTGCCGGTCACGGCGTTGCGTTCGCGCCCCGCGAGGGCGAGCAGCGCAATCGCCATCACCAGCGTCACCGACAGCAGGATGAGCGTGATGACCAGCGCCATGCCCGCTCTGGATTGACGATTGCCCGCAGCGCCTGCACCGGACACGACGGCAGCGGCCGGCGGCGATTTTTTCCAAATCGGCAATCGGCAATCGTAAATCGTAAATGGGAATTTCATTGGTAGGCGGTGGAATCAACGTTCTGGATGATCACGCGCTGGCGGAAGATATGGACGGCACCAACTTGATTGGTGAGGTAGTGAACCTGCGCGAGCGACTGAAATGGCAGCGATTCGGCGCGCTGCAAGGCGTGGTCCTCCAGCACGCCCAGATCCAGTTCAACCGACGCGGGAACGGTGTTGCTGTAAAAGCTAAAGCCGGTTTCACCAGCCGCCACCGGATAAAAGGAGACGTTGTAATTGGTGACCAACAGACCGGATTCATATTGAACATACCAAGTCATGGGATAGCCGTTGACATCGTTGGGACGGACAACAAGATGCACGACGCCGTCCACGACGTGGCTCATGTTGGTCCACTGGCCAGAATAAGCTTCGTTGGTAAAATCAGAGAAAAGCACCCCCGGATTCACGCTGGTGTTCGTCTCGCCATAAAACCGGTAGAGCGGATAAAGCGGATTGGCAGATGACGCATTGACCACATAGCCGACGCCCGTCCATTTGGTGTTTTCGCGGCCCAGCAGGAAAAAATAATTCAGCAGGTTCGTCCGCAATGGCGGCGGGGTTCCTGGCGGGGTTCCGATTTCGCCGGGTAAATTTTGCACCAGGGGCGTGTAGCCTAGCGGCAGATAAGGATAATACTGGTAGCTGTTATTGATGGGTTTGTAATTGTTGTCCATCGCAAAAAAATTAACCGGGCCACCATTGGCACCGCCGGACGGCGCGATCTGCCGCAGGTCGGACGCAATCATGCTGGTCACCTCACGTCCGCCGCCCAGCACGTCCGACTGCGTGGCGCCCGCGCGGAACGCCCGTTGCGTGGTGTCGAACACCGCCATGAGCGCAAACACGATCAGGGACAGCAGCGTGATGACCACCAGCACCTCAATGATCGAAAAGGCGCCGGGCTGGTTGCAGGTTGCAGGTTGAAGGTTGAAGGTTTTGCGCGCCGCCCGACTTCGGCGGAAAGCCTGCAACTGGCAACGAGCAACTTGTAATTTAATTTTCACGGCGCGTTGGCGAAGGCTTGCGGCTGGTAAAAATATAAATTAAGGCCGTTGTAAAACTGCCGCGAGAGCTGCCCGGCAATGGTGACGCGGAAAGTCTGCGGGCGGGTGGTGAACACCGGCGGCAGGGAGCCGTTGGGCAGTTGCGGCCAGAGAAAGGTCATGCGCAGTTCGTGCTGGTTGAACGAAAGCTGCTGGTTGAACGGCGAGAAGGCGGCGGAGGTGGTGACGAGCGTGTTCGTGTCCAGCGCGACCGGCGCGTTGACGCAAAAAATGCGGTAGCTGAACGTGTCGCCGACCATGATGGCGTTGTTCTGCGGCGGTTTCCCGGCCGCCAGCCCGCTGATGGAACGGACGCAGGCATAAACCCGGTTGCTGTAGCCGATGCTGGAAAAAATGTTGGCCGGATTATTGGATGAATCCGTGAACTGCGGCGTGCTCAAGAGGCCGATGATGTTCGCGCCGTTGGTGAGAACGGGATACCACGCCGTCACGGAAGGAAAATTGGCCTTGGAAAAATTCATTTGATCCGCGACCACCGGATTGATGTAGCCGACGGGACGCGAGCCGGTGTTGACGATGGCATAGACGTAGTTGGTCAGGTCGTCCGAACCGCGCGCGCCGTGGGCGATGAGCGGCAGCAGCACGCCGGCGTCCTGGCCGATGATGGTCTCCTGGCGGTTGGCGAGCTGGGTGTTCATGCCCAGCGGCAGCGCGGCGATGATGGCCACGAGCGCAAATCCAATGATGGCCAGACAAATGGCAATCTCAATGATCGTGAAGGCGGCTGCGGGACGGAAGCCGGAGGCCGAGGGTCGGAGGCAGGCGCTCGACTTTCGACTTTCGACTTTCGACTTGGGCAGGAAGATATTCATGAACTTCAATTGGCCAGCCGGAAAAACAGGTTTCCGACCGGCGGCGAAATGGTGATGCTGTTCGTGCCGTTGCTGATGGCGGGTGCGCCGCCATAATTGCCCCAGTTGGTGGTCGTCAAAACCCCATTGGTCTGGAGCGTATAACTGCCCAGAACGGGCCAGGAAACCGTAACTGTGTTGGGAGCGGCCAGACTGATGGCGAGGTTCGGCACCGAGGTGACCACCGGAATCTGGCCCATGCGAATCGTGCCATTGGCTGTGTCGCCGACAAATAAGCGTCCCGCGCCGTCCACCGCAATGCCATCGGGATTGGAAAACAGCGCGCCGGCTCCCGTGCCATCGGTGCTGCCGCTGCTGCCATCGGCGGCTCCCGCCAGCGTGGTCGTCACCCAGTTGGTCCCGGACGGGGTGATTTTTCGGATGGTGTTGTTGAAAGTGTCCGCCACAAAAAGGTTGCCCGCCTGGTCGGCCGCGAGGTCGTATGGGAAATTGAACAACGCGGCCTGGTTGGTGCCATCAGTGCCGCCGTAACTCGGTGGCGAGCCGGCAATGGTGGTCACCACCCAGTTGGTTCCGGCCGGAGTTAATTTTCGGATGGCGTTGTTGAAGGTGTCCGCCACATAAAGATTTCCCGCGCCGTCCACGGCCAGGCCGGACGGTTCGAAGAACAGCGCGTCGTCGTTGGTTCCGTCGGCGCTGCCGGTGGTTTGCAACGTGCCGGCAATGGTGGTCACCACCCAGTTCGTCCCCGATGAGGTCAGTTTGCGGATGGTCTGATTGTCCGTGTCCGCCACATAAAGATTGCCGCCGGCGTCAGCGGCAATGCCGGTCGGACGAGTGAACTGCGCGTCCTGATTGGTCCCGTCAGCGCTGCCGCTTGAGCCATTGGCCAGGCCGGCAATGGTCGTGGACACCCAGTTGGTCCCGGCGGGAGCAAGCTTGCGGATGGTGTTGTTGCCGCTGTCCGTCACATACAGATTGCCGGCACCGTCCATCGCAATGCTGGTTGGTTCGCTAAACTGCGCGGCACCGTTGGTGCCATCGGCGCTGCCGCCCGAACTGCCGGTCGTGCCGGCAATCGTGGTCACCACCCAGTTCGTTCCGACGGGAGTTAATTTGCGGACGGTATTTTCAGAGTAGTCCACCACATAAACATTGCCGTTGGTGTCCACCACGGTTCCTTCCGGATAGTAGAAACGCGCGTCGCTGTTCGTGCCGTCGTTGCCGCCGTAGTTCCCGGCCAGGCCCGCCAGCGTGACAAACGTGTAAGGCGTGGCGTAGTCGGACTGCGCCGGGGCCGGAGCTGCGGCAAGCAAACCGCCCAGGACCAGACCGGCCAGAAGCTGCGATGTTTTATTATTCATGGCTGTTTCAATTTCACTGAATTTTAAAGTTTTCCAAGGTCGCGCGACCGGTGAGCCGGTCAATGTGAACCAGGTTGTAGGCAATGTTGGTGCTGTTGCCGGGCGGATTTTCCGCAACGGAAGGCGAACTGGCGGCGTTGAGAGTAAAGGTTTTGGTGGCCGCATTGATCGCGGGCGACACGGTGCCCTGCGCCAGCGGAATGTATTCATCGCGGCCGGCGAGGCTCCGGCCGTCCACCGTGAGCTGGCCAAGATAGTTGAAGGCGATGTAGGGAAGATTTAACACCCGGGACACCAGGCTGTCTTCGGTCGGAAACGGAATGCTGTTTGAAATCGTGTTGAACCCGTAAATAAACAGATTGGTGTTGTAAGTCGGAATGGAAAAATAATTGTAAATTGAGGGCGGCTGGAATTTTTGCTCCGCGATGAACGCGCCGTCCGGCAGCTTCTGCCACGACCCCAGATAATGCGGCGTGTTCCGTCCCGGCTGGTCCCCAGGCGAACGCAGGCTCACAAAGTTGTAACCCATCAATTGCATGCCGCATAAATTGGTGGCGACCGACCTCTGCGCGGGAGTCAGGCCGATCCACCATGGATTGCTGGGAAGAGGATCCATCCAGAAATTTGGCCCGATGAAAACAATATAGACCGTCGTGTGATGGCCGATGGCCATTTGCCGGGCGCGGCTCACGCCATCCAGCATCTGCCGCGCCGCGCTGACGGTGACGTTGGACTTGCCGAGATTTTTGAGCGCCGGCACGGTCAGGGCGGCGAGGATGCCGAGGATCGAAATCACCACCAGCATTTCAATCAGCGTGAACGCCCGGCGGGGCTGAAACCCGGATTCCGGATTCCGGTTATTCACGCCTCCGACGGCAACCACAGATGAACGGTTCAATTTCACAACGTTACTGCCAGCTCAAGACATTGTCCTTGTTGACACCCTGGTTGGCGTTCATGCCGGAAGTGGAATTGACTTTTCCGTCCGGCCCGGCGGACCAGACCATGACCTTGCCGTGAAGCTGGAAATTATTCTGGTCTTGCGGAGTAAAACCCGGACTCGTCAGGCCAAAGAAACCAACGGTGCCATTCCCATTCTGGGAAACAATTTTCTTGCCATAAAACGAGTCTTCGCACGCATCATCGTAATTCAAATCCATGCTGATGATGTAGGGATTGCCCCACGGGTCGCGATAGACGCCGGAATTGTCCACGCCGCCGGGCGGATTTGGCCCGCCAGTCGCCGGGTCATAGTCCGAAAGCTTTGCATTGAGATACTTCAACTGCTTCGGATTTTTGACGTGGCCGTTGTTCAAAGTCGTCACGCCATTGCCGTAAGTTTGCAAGTCCATGAGGATGGCAATGACTTCGTTATTGGTCAGGATGCCACTGGATGCAAATGGAGTTCCCACGCTTTCCGTCCCGCCAGCACCGTTGGGAAATTTTCCGCCGTAGGTAAAATCGGGATTTTGTTTGATGTTGGAATAATAAGTGGCCTGTTTTTGCGCGTCGCTTGAAACGGGAAAGCGCCCGTTGTCGGTGTCATAAGCGGTGATGGCAGTCACGAGAGCCGACTCCTCCGTTTTGGCCTTCATAATTAAAGCGCGTTTTTTTACAGCCGCCAGCGCCGGCAACAGCATCGCCGCCAGAATGGCGATGATGGCAATGACCACCAGCAGTTCAATCAGGGTGAAACCCGCACGAAAACGGCGCGGGGCGGAAGGATGTTTTTTCATGACTTTGAAAAGGTTTTGGCGGCGGGCAGTATGCGGCAAAAATACCGGCGGGAGCAACGATTTGATGACCGTCCCACGCACAGCTTCCACCGGCCGGCACGTTTGGATGGACGGATGCCAACGGCAGTCATGCCATTCGACCGGCACCACGACGGCCCGGCTGTTTGATCGGTATGTTTGGGCTGGCCGCATAAATCAAGGCAATGAGGTGTTGATCTGCACTGAACTGTTCCAGTTGCAGACGAGGTTGGTTTTTCCGCTGATGACGAGCTGCACCCACAAATCGTAGCCACCGGGATTGTTTGTGCCGGGAAAGAGGTAGCGGAACGGGTTGACGCCTTTTACGCTCAACGGTTCGTAAGTGTCGTCCGGGCCGCCGACCGCTGTGACGAGGTTCGTGACTGGCACGACGCCGTTGACCGACGACGACCCAATCTGGTTTGGCTTCAAGCCGGGCAGAAAATCCTGCGCCGGCACCGCATCCTCGGCGCTGCCCTTGGTGCAGTTCAAGAGGCCGTCCACCTTGAACGCATTTTTGTAATCCGATTGACGAATGGTCGCGGAAGAATCGAGCGTCTGATAATAATTGACACCGCCGATGACCACCGTTTTCGCGCCGGACAATTCGTAGTAAAGCTGGTTTTCCAAGGCGCCATATCCGCTGCCCGGCGGATAGGTGTTGTATTTGTCGTGATAATTTTCGAGCGCGGTCTGGATCACCGCCAGCTCGCTCCTCGCCACGCTGATTTTTTGCCTCCGGGCAGCCGACTTCAAAACGACCAGGGTGAACGACGCCAAAATCGCGATGATAGCGATGACGACGAGAAGTTCAATCAAGGTGAACGCCCGGCGGGAGGACCGGATTCTTCCGGCAAAAATGTTTTTCATTGGTTTCATCGTTCGCGCATTTCATTTTCCATCCGTTCGCTCAACCACTGCTTGATCATGCTCTGGTAGTTCAGATACCGCGCCCGCGCCAGCCGCTTGATGCGCGCCAGCATCCGCGGGTCAATGCGCAGCGTGATGGTCACGGATTCGGACGACTCGGCGTTGCCCGCCGTGGCCGCTTCCATCAGCCGGAGCTCGGGACGGTTCTCGCCCCAAAAATTCGCCTCGGCCTCTTCGCTGTCGAAGATCGGCACGTCTTCCCAAGTGGCAAAAGTGCGCATGGCTGAAATGTTCAATTTGTCACGGTTGACCCGCTTTGCCCCGTCCCGCCGGACCAATCCTTCAGGAAAGGGTTTGACTCATTTTGCGCTGATAGAAAAACCGTTCTTCGGGTTCAAAGGGCCGCGCCAGCAACACCCTCACCTGCCGGCCATTGGTGCGATACACGCTGATGATCCCGATGCCGCCCGCCGACATCCCCAAGTTAAAAAACCGCGCCTGCACCCCAAATCGCGCGGAGTCTGGCAATAGCCGCACGGCAAATGCGTCCTCGAACGATTCTTCGATCTCCCGTTGCGTCAAAGAGCCAAGCTCAAAGAGCGGATTATTCCAATCGAACTCCATAACAGCTCAAATGTAAATAAATCGCCCATGCAATGTGAATACAATGTATTTACAACAAGGGCGATCACTTGTCAATGGTTTTTCTCTGAAATTCGATGCCTGCATTCCCGGCAGTCAATCTTCGCCCTTGCCGCCGGAGTCACCGCTCATCTGGCTGATCATGGAGATCAGGGGCAGGAACATGGCGATGACGATGCTGCCTACCATGACCGCCAGGAAAATAATCATGATGGGTTCGAGCAACGAGGTCATGGCGGCCACGGCGTTGTCCACCTGCTCGTCGTAGTCATCGGCGATGCGCAGGAGCATTTCCGGCAAGGCACCCGTCTGTTCACCAACATCGACCATTGAGACTACCATCGGCGGGAACACCCCGGAACCTTCCAGCGGCGCGGTGATGGTTTCACCTTCCTTGACGCTCTCATGCACCTTCGAGACGGCGTTGGCGATGATGACGTTGCCGGCGGTTTCCCGGACGATGGTGAGCGCCTGTAAAATGGGAACACCGCTGCTGACCAGCGTGCCGAGCGTGCGGGTGAACCGCGAAATGGCCACCTTGGAGATGACTGGGCCGAGCGCGGGCATCTTGAGCTTGCATTTGTCCCACAAATGCCGGCCAAACTTGGTCTTGATGAACAGCCAGAAGGCAAAGACCACACCTACCATTCCAATCATGCTCGTCACAATATGCAGCCGGATGGTGTCGCTGATGCTCATCACAAACGTGGTGAACCACGGCATCGTGATGTTCATGCCGGCGAAAACGTCCTTGAACCGGGGAATGACGAACGTCATCAGCAGGATCATGATGCCGAAGGCCACAATCAGCACCGCCACCGGATAAAACATGGCCGCCTTCACCTTGCCCTTGATCTTCTGCGCCTTTTCCGAAAATTCCGCCAGCCGCTTCAGAACCACTTCCAGCACGCCGCCCAGTTCGCCGGCCTTGACCATGTTGACAAACAGCTTGTTGAAAACCTTCGGATGCTGCGCCAGCGCCTCGGAAAACGTGCTGCCACCCTCGATGGACACCGCCAGTTCGCCGATGATCCCCTTGAGCGTGGCGTTGCGCTCCTGTTTTTCCAGCACCCGCAAACCGCGCAGCAACGGCAGCCCCGCGTCCACCAGCGTCGCCAGCTGGCGCGTGAAGGTCGTCAACACCTTCGGCTTCACCTTCCCGCTCAAGAAGGGAATCTTGATGTTGATGTTCATCGCGCCGCCCTTTTTGCCGGCCTTCCTGGGTTTGGCGGCCTTGGTCCCCCCCTTTTTTCCGGCAGACTTGTCCTCCTTGTCCGCCTCGGCGATCTTCGTCGGGAACAAACCCATTTCTTTCACGCGACCGATGGCCTCGTTCTGGCTGGCCACGTCAATGCTGCCCTTGGTTTCGTTGCCACGGTTGTCCAGCGCGATGTAATTGTATCTAGGCATAAAATCAGTTATGAGTTATGAGTGACGAGTGATGAGCAACTCAAAATAACTTGTCACTCATCACTTTTCTTCATGTGTATTTGACGACTTCTTCTATAGTAGTATCACCATCGAAGATGCTGCGCAAGCCGTCCTCGCGCAAAGTGACCATGCCCAGCTCCACCGCTTTCTGGCGCATCACCACCGTAGGCGCACGCTCGTTGATCAAAGTGCGGATGGGGTCGCTGATGACGAGCAGCTCGAAAATGCCCCGGCGGCCCTTGTAGCCCGTGTCATTGCAGGTCTGGCAGCCGCGACCGTAATGAAAAACCTTGTCGCCCAGATCGTGCGGCGAAAGGTTCAGCAGCGAGAGCTGCTGTTCCGTCGGCTCAAAGGGCGTCCGGCAGTTCTGGCAGCTTGTCCGCACCAGCCGCTGGCCCAGCACCGCCATGAGCGTCGAACTAATCAGAAACGGTTCCACGCCCATGTCCACCAGCCGCGTGACCGCGCCGGGCGAATCGTTCGTGTGCAGCGTGCTCAAGACCAGGTGGCCGGTCAGCGAGGCCTGGATGGAAATTTGCGCCGTCTCTAGGTCGCGCATTTCACCCACCATGATGATGTCCGGGTCCTGGCGCAAAAACGACCGCAGCGCCTTGGCAAACGTCATGCCCACCGCGTCGTTGACGGCGACCTGCATGATGCCTTCGATGTCAAATTCCACCGGGTCCTCCGCCGTCAGCAGTTTGGAATCAATCGCATTCACCCGGCGCAGGCACGAATAAAGCGTCGTCGTCTTGCCGCAGCCCGTCGGGCCGGTCACGACAAAAATGCCGTTGGGCCGCTGGATGACTTCCGTGACGAAATCATAGACGTATTTGGGAAACCCCAGCGACTCGACTTCGAGATTGACAGACGAACGGTCCAGCACGCGCAGCACCACCGACTCGCCAAACGCCGTGGGCAGCGTGCTCACGCGCAAGTCCACCTGCTTGCCGCTCACCATCAAAGTGATGCGTCCGTCCTGCGGCAGGCGGCGTTCGGAAATATCCAGGTTGGACATGACCTTGATGCGCGAGATCACCGGCAGCGCCAGATGCTTCGGCGGCGGCGCCATTTCGTAAAGCGCGCCGTCCACGCGGTAACGGATGCGGAACTCCGTTTCAAAAGGCTCGAAGTGAATGTCGCTCGCGCGATCCGCCACCGCCTGCTGCAAAACCAGATTGACGAATTTGACAATCGGCACCTGGTTGGCCAGTTCCTCGGCGGCTTTGGCGTTCTCGCCGGCCTCGTCCACTTCGCGGGCGATGTTTTTGTCCGCGCCCAGCTCCTTCAGGATTTCGGAAAAACTTTCACTTTCTTCCTGCCCGTAAAACCGTTCGACGGCCTGTTGAATTTCCGCCGGGTCGGCGACGACCACCTGCACGTCGCACTTGGCGGCAAAATGAATTTCATCCGCCTTGGCCGGATCGAGCGGCTCGGCCAGCGCCACCTGCAACGTGCCGTTGTTCAGGCCGACCGGCAGGCATTTATACATCTGCGCGATTTTCGCGGGGATGAGTTTCAGCACCTCGGCGGAAATTTCGCGGTCCTTCAACTGGATGACTTCCGTGCCGAGCGAGCTCGCCATCGCATACAGGATGTCGTGCAGCTTCATGATGCCGAAATCCTGCAGCACCTGGATGGACGGCGTGCCAGTGCGCTTGATCTCGGAGGCAACCTCCTCGAACTGCAGGTCGTCAATCATCCCCTGCTCGTGGATGAGCGTCAGCAATGCGTCTGAAATTTCGGCGGCCATGATAAATTATTTTTTCCCGTCCTTGTTCACCGCCTGCGCCAGATCCAGCTCCTGCAGCTTGGCCATGATGGTCGTCGGATCCTGCGCCTTGTTGATGACTTCTTCGCGGGCGATCATGCCCTGCAGATATTTATCAATCAGAAAACTGTCGAGCGTCACCATGCCCCACTTCGAGCCGGTCTGGATGTCCGACTGGATGCGGAAAGTTTTGTTGTCGCGGATGAGCGCGGCGATGGACGGCGTGTTGACCATGACTTCAAAAACCGCCACGCGGCCCGGCTTGTCAATGCGCGGCACCAGCAACTGCGAGATCACCGCCTGCATCACGGTCGAAAGCTGAATGCGCACCATTTCCTGCTGGTTGCTTGGAAACGCATTCGTTATGCGGTCAATCGTCTTGGCCGCGCCGGTCGTGTGCAGCGTGCCGAAAACCAAGTGGCCCGTTTCCGCCGCCGTGATGGCCGCCTCAATCGTTTCCAGGTCGCGCATTTCGCCAACGAGAATCATGTCCGGGTCCTGGCGCAATGCGCGGCGCAGCGCCTCGGCGAAATTCGGCACGTCCACATGGACTTCGCGCTGCGTGATGAGCGCCTTCTTGTGCTTGTGGTAATACTCAATCGGATCCTCCACCGTAATGAGGTGAACTTCCTCACGCGTTTCGTTGACAATGTTCAGCAGAGAAGCGAGCGTCGTCGTTTTGCCGGAACCCGTCGGGCCGGTGACGAGAACCAGTCCACGCGGCTTGAAGAGCAGTTCCTTCACTGATTCCGGCAGGCCGATTTGCTCGAACGTCAGCATCTTGCTCGGAATCTGCCGGAGCACCATGCCGAAATTCCCCTTTTCCTTGAACACGCTCACGCGGAAGCGCGCGGCGTCGCCGAACGCAAATGCGAAGTCCGCGCCGCCGCGTTCGCGCACCTGCTGGATGTGTTCCTCGGACGTGATGCTGCGCATCAACTCCTCCGCGCCTTCGGGCGCGAGCGAAGGTCCTTCGACCCGGTGCAAAATGCCGTGAACCCGGATCGTCGGCGCGGTGCCGACGCGGATGTGCAAATCGGACGCGCCCTCGGACACCACCAACTGCAGCAAATCTGACATTGAGTAGGACATAATAAAAAAAGTTACAAGTGATGAGTGATAAGTGACCGGCCGCAACTCGTCACTCGCCACTCGTCACTGGTCACTGGCATCTTCACGCTTCGTCGCCGACCGTCGCGCGGATGACTTCCTCCGGCGTCGTCATTCCGGCCAGCACCTTGCGGATGCCGTCCTCGCGCAGCGTTCTCATGCCCATCTCGCGGGCGCGCGAGCGCAGGACGTTGGTCGGCACCTGGTCATAAATCAGTTTGCGGGCCTCGTCGTCCACCACAAAAATCTCAAAGATGCCCATGCGGCCGCGGTGGCCGGAGCCGTTGCAGTTCGTGCAGCCACGGCCTTTTTGAACATTGGCGTTTTTCAAATCCTCCTGCCGGATGCCCAGCGCGCGCAGTTCCGCGTCCGTCGGCGCATACGGCGCGATGCACTTCTTGCAGATTTTGCGGACGAGCCGTTGCGCCATCAAACAGCGCGTGGAGGACGCAACCAAAAATGGCTTCACGCCGATGTCAATCAGGCGTGTCACCGCGCCTGGCGCGTCGTTCGTGTGCAGCGTGGAGAAAACCAGATGGCCGGTCAGCGACGCGTTGATGGCGATGGACGCCGTTTCGAGGTCGCGAATTTCGCCGATCATCACGATGTTCGGCGCCTGGCGCAGAATCGCGCGCAAGGCCATGGCGAAATTGAAGCCGACGATGTCGTTGATCTGAACCTGGTTGATGCCGGAGAGAATATATTCCACCGGATCCTCAACCGTGATGATTTTGCGGTCGGGCCGGTTGATGAAATTCAAGCACGAATACAGCGTCGTCGTCTTGCCGGAACCCGTCGGGCCGGTGACCAGCAAAATGCCGTCCGGCAGCGCGATGATGCGCTCGAAGGTCTGCTGGTCGTCCGTCAAAAATCCGAGTTCCGCCAGGCCCAGCCGCAGTCCTTCCTTGTCCAAAATACGCATGACGATGCTTTCGCCGTGGTTCGTCGGCAGGCACGACACGCGCAAATCAATGAACTTCGCCCCGACCTTCGACTGGATGCGTCCGTCCTGCGGGATGCGATGCTCGGAGATGACCATGCCGGCGGAAATTTTCAGGCGCGCGATGATCGCCGCCTGCAACTGTTTCGGCGGCGCCTTCATTTCCTGCAACATGCCATCAACGCGGTAGCGCAGGCGGAAGCGTTTGGCGAGCGGCTCCAGATGAATGTCCGACGCGCGCAGCTTGAACGCGTCCACAATGATCTGGTTCACCAACCGGATGAGCGGCGCGTCCGCCTCCACTTCGCCGCCGTCGTCCACTCCGCCGACTTCCACGTTGTCCTCGGTGAGTTCCTGGATGACATCCTTGAACGCCTCGTTGTCGCCGATCATCCGCTTCTCGCCGCCGTAAAACTTGCCCAGCGCCTGTTCGATGTCCGGCTCCGATGCCACGCGCAGTTCGATGTCCGAGTGGAGCAGATGATGCAGCGAATCCAGCGTGTTCAGGTCGGACGGATCGGCGATGGCGACGGTGACCTTGTCCTCGGTTCGGAACAGCGGGATGACCCGGTATTTTTTCGCCACGTCGCGCGGCACCAGGGAAATCACGTCGTCCTCAATTTTCATTCCCGCCAGATGCACGACTTCCGCGCCGAACTGCGCCGCCTTGGCCTGCGTCACGTCAGCCGGACGGATGGCCTTGTTCGCCACGAGAAAATCCACCACGCCCACGCCGGCCGCATTGGCCTCCTCGTGGGCCTTGGCCACCACTTCAGCGCTGGTGAAGCCGAGGTCAACCAGAAGGTCCAACAAATAATCGTCTTTTTCTGCCACGGGATTTTTATCGCGCGCCCTTTACTTTTGAATTCGGGGACGCGCTTGGCGAAAGGTTTCATTTGCCGCGCGAAAAGTCAATCCGTCGCTGCAAAAATTCGGGAATTTGTATTTAACGGAAGTTGAACCGGTAGGGACGCCGAGGGTAGGGATTCCGCGCTGCGGCGTCCCCGGTCCGTGCAGGGCCGGAACGTTTGGGCAAATCTTGCGTCAATGATATTCGTGTCGTCCCCCTGTTGCCACGCGACCGGCCAAGCTCGTTCCATCGCCTGACGCTCCGCTCGGCGACGGGGACAGCGCAGCGCGCTGTCAAAGGCGTCCAGCGATGGACGCCTTTTTTGTTTTTTGAAAATCAGTCTAAATATTTAAGAACTTTACAACTTCTGAAAGTGTCTGAAATGTAGGTGTGACGTAAGCTGTCTGACGAACCAAGATTGCCTTCCATCCCACAGCCTTTGCGCCCTCAAAATCAGCAAGAATAGAATCACCAATCATCCAAAGATCATCAATTCCTGATAATCCTTCAATTGCCTTAATGTAGGATTGTGGGTGAGGTTTCTCGTATCCGGTGACTGCTGAATTTGTAATTCGAGCAAATTTATCACGAATGCCCAAGTGATCTAATATCTGTGGCAACTCTGGCACATGGTTCGATAACACGATGTGATCCCATCCGAATAAAGTTAGAGCGTATCTCATAAATGCCGCAAGAGGATGATTACCGCCGCCAAATGAACAAAGCCTTGAAAATTCTCCGCGTGGTATTCATAACGGACCACCAGCCGGCGGAAGTGGAAGAGCCAAGCAAAGAGCCGCTCGATTTTCCAGCGGCGGATGTAGCGGCGCAGCGGGCGGCCATCCTGCGTGGGAATCCGGCGGTTGATTTTGTTGGGGGCGATGAGTTCCGTGCCGTAATGTTCCAGCAAGGCTTGATCCAACCGGTCG
>DATCBW010000240.1:0-7340 GCA_036511615.1 Verrucomicrobiia bacterium
CTCATATATTGAAGTTGGCTCGGAAGTCAGTCCTGAAAGCGTCGTTTGCATCATCGAAGCCATGAAGGTGATGAACGAGATCAAGGCCGAGGTCAAAGGCACCGTCACGCAAATTCTCGTCGAAAATGGCAAGCCGGTCGAGTTTGGCCAGCCGCTGTTCAAGGTGCGTTCGTCTTGAACCGGTTTTTAAACTGCATCTCGCAAACCCATGTTTGAAAAAGTTTTGGTCGCCAACCGCGGGGAGATTGCCGTCCGCATCATCCGCGCCTGCAAGGAACTGAACATCCGCACGGTGGCGGTGTATTCGGAAATTGATGCGAACTCCATGCACGTCCAGATGGCGGACGAGGCGATTTGCATCGGCAAGGCGGCCTCGGCGGAAAGCTATCTGCGGATTGACCGCATCATCAGCGCGGCGGAAGTCGCCGACGTGGACGCGATTCATCCCGGCTACGGTTTTCTTTCGGAGAACGCGCATTTCGCGGAAGTCTGCGAAAGCTGCAACATCCGTTTCATCGGGCCGAGTCCGCAGGCCATGAACGCGCTGTCGGACAAGGCGGTCAGCCGGGCGCTGGCAAAAAAGGCCGGCGTGGAGATTCCGCCCGGGTCGGAGGGCACGGTGGAAAATGAAAAGGACGCGCTGGCCGTCGCCAAAAAAATCGGCTATCCGGTGATGATCAAGGCCGTGGCGGGCGGCGGCGGACGCGGAATGCGCATTGCGCACAACGACATTTCACTGGTCAAAGGCTATCACACGGCGCGCACCGAGGCGGAAAAGGCGTTCGGCAATTCGGGCGTTTACATTGAGAAGTTCATCGAAAATCCGCACCACATCGAAATCCAGATTTTGGGCGATCACAAGGGAAGAATCATCCACCTCGGCGAGCGCGACTGCTCGGTGCAGCGCCGCAACCAGAAACTGATCGAAGAATCGCCGTCGCCATTGCTGGAAAACAAATTCCGCAAGTTGCGCGACAAAATCGGCAAGGCGGCGGTGCGGATTGCCGAGGCGGCGCGTTATACCAATGCCGGCACCGTTGAATTCATCGTGGACGACCACGGGAATTATTATTTCCTCGAAGTCAACAAGCGCATCCAGGTGGAACATCCGGTGACGGAGGAGGTCACGGGAATTGATTTGGTGCGCTATCAGATTTTGCTGGCGATGGGCGAGCCGCTGCAACATTCGCAAAGCCAGATCGAATTCAAGGGTCACGCCATTGAGTGTCGCATCAACGCCGAAGATCCGTTTGATGATTTCCGGCCCAGCCCCGGCCGCATTGAAATGTATTATCAGCCGGGCGGGCGCGGCGTGCGCATGGAAACCCACGCCTATGCCGGCTACACGATCCCGCCGACCTACGATTCGATGATCGGCAAGCTCATTGTCACCGGCAAGGACCGGCGCGATGCGGTTGACCGCATGAACCGCGCGTTGAACGAGTATCTTATCACCGGCGTCAAGACCACGATTTCATTCCAGCAGGCCATCATGCAGGACCCGAATTTCCGGCGCGGCGTTTATTCCACCAATTTCGTCGAACAACTCCTGGGCGGCGCGCGGCGCGAACTGATCGAGGAAAAAACCTGATTAAATCCTTGAACCTTGGCTGGCCTTGCCTCGAATTGGTGGACAGTGTTTGGGGTGATCGCCATGTTTGAGGTTTTAGTCCAGTGATGCCGGTTTTGACCGCCTTTTGTTGCGCGTGCGAACATAAATCAACGCTCCGCCGCCGAGGAAAATCAAGGAAATTGCCGAAGGTTCAGGAATCGCTACCGGAGAAAATTGAATGTTGTCCAGGACCGCATAGATGCCTGATGGCGACGAAAAGGTCAGTGTTTCGGTTTGCCCGGCAAAGCCGGAGATATTGGCGGCATAAACACTGTAACTTTGACCGAAAGAGTTGGCACCAGTGGAAATGGTTGCATAGGATAAGTTGACCCCGCCCAAGGAGACAAGAAATGAGGACGAGGTTGCATTAAACAACAGCGATTCCGAACCATTGGGAATCAGTCCAGTTTGGCTGATGGAGTCGTTCCCGTCTACAGAAGCGCTGAAATTTCCATTTAGAACCAATGAATTTGACCCCACTAAGCCGGATGTATGTGCGACCGCATAGTCGTTATAATCCACGGCAGATAGCTGATTTGTCCCCAAAAAAAACGACCAACCTGGCAGAGCATTACTCGTGGCAATAAAACCCGAGTTTTGGTTAAAGATAATTTTGGCAGCTTCAAAGTTTAAGTTTATAAAACCTTGTCCTAGCAATGTTGGGACAATGGCCATCATCGTGGAGAGCCATACCAGCAATGTCAGCATTCTTTTCATGATAAAAAAACTCCAGAATTGATTAACCAGCACAACGGCGGTCTGGGGACAATCATTACTACAATCTACACGTTTCGGAGCATTTGAAAATATGACAAGCTTCATATTTTCGCCGTTTTTTCATAATGCCGGCGCTGAATGTTTTTTGTTGCGGGTGCGAACATAAATCAAAACTCCACCGGCGAGGAAAAACAGCGACGAGGTTGCCGGTTCAGGAACCGCTTGCGGCGAGAATTGAATGTTGTCCAAGATTCCATAGTGGCCTAGCGGCGACGAGAAGGTCAATGCTTCGGTTTGCCCGGCGAAAGCCGAAATGTTGGCGGCATAAAGGGTGTAGCTATCTCCATAGGAATTGACGGCAGTAGAGATCGCTGTATAGGACAAGTTTTGATCACCCAGGGAAACGAGCAGGAAGGACGAGGTTGCATCAAAAAGCAATGATTCGGTGCCATTGGGAACCAGTCCTGTTTGGCTGATGGATTCGTTCCCGTCTAAAGAAGCGCTGAAATTCCCATTTAGAACCAATCTGTTCGATCCCACCAATCCACTTGTAGTCGGAACGGCATAAGCATTATACGCAACGGTAGATTGCTTATTTGTCCCTGAAAAAAACGACCAGCCGGGCAGGGCATTGGTCGTGGCCACTGGGCCTGAAACAAATACGATGTTGGCTTTTTCAAAGTTTAAGTTTATAAAACCTTGCGAGAGTCCACCAAAGGTTCCGGCAAGCAAAATTGCCCCAATAATTAATATTTTAGAAGAATGCAATTTCATAAACAGTTGTCTTTTTCTACTTGGTTACAAACGGGTCTCCGACGGCCAGAAAATATTGCAAAGTTTAGAGCACCATTCGCAAATCGCAAGGTTTTGTCAGCAGCCCAAAGTTCAAAATAAACGAAGGTGTCGTTCTTCCTTCCTAAACCAGGTTCATCAACAGCGGTAAAGGCACCAATGTTCCCCGGCGTAGCGCGAACTGATCGAGGAAAAAGCCTGATTGTTTCTTTTTGACCTCGGAGGCTAATGGATTCTTTCCGTCTGAATCCGCGCCGGATCGTCAATGCCGAGCTGGAGGAGCGTGGCGTTGGTGTAGATTTCAAAATTGGAATTCCCCGGCGGGGCGTTGAATTGCTGCCGTTCCCGCGCGAGTTGTTTCAGGGCCAGCGTGTCCAGCGCCACGGGATCGTGGCTGAACCAGATTTGTTCCAGCAGGGTGGAGTATTGCAGATAACCTCTCGGACCGCCCTGATACTGGCCGAGCAGGGCGTCGGTGACGTAGAGCGTCACGCGGTCGCCGACGGAGGGCAGCGCGATGATTTCCGGCAGTGCGATGGCCAGGCGGTCGGGGTCGCCCTCGAAGCGGCGGGTGTTGTCCACGCTGCCGAGCGCGAGGCTGAAAAAATGGCCGCAGACGCCGGCGTCGTTTTCGTTGATGAGCGGTGCGACCGAAATGATTTTTGTGATCTGCCGGCTGACCAGCTTGGTGACGAATGATTTTTTGCCGGCATCCTTGTTCGTTCTGCCGAATTCCAGATCGCCCCAGACGAGTTGGCCGATAACGGGCGAGTCGGGCAGGTAAAAAGTGTTTGCGTCATAACCGGATTCCACCGCGCTGGCGACGCGCACGCCGAGCTTTCTGCCCAGCGTAAAAAATCCCGCCTTGAGCAAATCGCCGGCGTGCTTGTCCCAGATGATGATTTTGTCCGGCGGCAGGCCGGCAGCAAGCAGGCCGCGCACGATGGCGGCGACGACGGCGGGGTGGGTGCCGGTGAACGGGCCGGGGGCGGAAAAAACCTTGATGCCAACGGTGTCGTTGGTGCTGACGAGGCTGCGCCACGCGGCGATGACACCGGCGGTTTGTGTGAAACCAGTCAGGCCGCGATTAAAAACGCTTTCCACGCGGTCATCGTAGGGCAGAAAGGCGTTGAGCAGGTTTTCGCCCTGGACGATGACGACGCGCGCGGCGGAATTGGTCGCGGGCATGGGAAAAGAATCGGCGGCATTCGCGGACTCAATCAAAGCGAGCAGCGCGAACAGGACGATTTGGTATCGTGCGTTTCTTGACACTTTCGTCTGTCAATGTTACCACCATGTCGGATGCTGGCCAAAAAAATTTCAATTCGCGGCGCAATTATATTTGTTGCGCTGGCGGCTTTCCTTGCCGGTTGCACGCCGGCGGGGCCGCGTGCATTGCTCAAGGGGAAGAAATATCTGGATCACCGCGACTATTCGGACGCGGTCGCGCAGTTGAAAACGGCGGTGACGCTGCTCGCGACGAATGCGGCGGCGTGGAATTATTACGGCGTGGCGTTGCAGGGCGCGGGGCAACTGGATGACGCAGCGGCGGCGTATCAAAACGCGCTGAAGTTCGACCGCGATCTGGTCGAGGCGCATTTCAATCTGGGCAGCCTGTGCCTGGAACAAAACAAGCCGGACGCGGCGAAGACGGAGTTGACGGCCTACACATTGCGGCGCGCGAACGATCCGGCCGGCTGGCTCAAGCTCGGTTACGCGCAGTTGAAGCTCGGCGAAACCGTCCCGGCCGAAAGAAGTTTCAGCACCGTCCTGGCCTTGAAGCCGAAGGATGCGGAGGCATACAACGGTCTCGGTCTCGCGTTCGTCCGAAGCGGAGCGCCGCGCGACGCGGTGAAATTTTTCTCCGCCGCCGTGCAGTCGCGTGCGGATTACGCGGCGGCCATTTTGAATCTGGCGACCGTCAGCGAGCAGTATCTGCACGACGACAAAACGGCGCTGGAGAATTACCGCGCCTATCTCGCGCTCAAGCCGCGCCCGGCAAATTATGACGAGGTCAGCGCGCTTGTCGCCAGCCTGGAGTCGGCGGAAGTGAAAATCGCGGCGGCACCTGCGCCGGCGGAAAAGCTAAAGCCAGCGCCGACAGAAACGAAACTGCCGTCAAAAGTTTCCAGCAGCGGCGCGGAGCGTGTTGTTTCTTCCGAACGGACGGAGCCGGAGAAATCCACCGCGCGCAAGCCGCCGGAGGAGGCGCATCCCGTCGTGGCCGAGAAACCGGCACCGGTGCAGCCCGCGCCAATGCAGACGGTGCAGATCCAGCCCTCGCCACAGATTGTCATCACGCCCGCCGCGCTGGTGGCAGCCACCTCCGCGCCGCCCGCCGCCTCGCGGCCGATGGAGGCAGTGCCGATGCCGGCACCGCCGCCGAAACGTGGTTTCTGGCACCGGCTTTTCGGCTCGTCTAAAAAGGAATCCGCCGCGAATTCAAAATATCTCGGCACGGACCTGACGCCGTTGTCGGCTGACAATGAAACTACGGTTCAACCCGCAGCCTCGTCGGCGATGACAACGGGAGCCAAACCGGAAGCCAAAGCCGCGCCAGCCCCGGTTTTTGCCCGCTACCATTATTTTTCGCCACACAAACCGAAGGCGGGCGATCAGACCGCAGCCAGCGGTGCCTTCACCAAGGCGCGGCTGTTCGAGCAGGAGGAAAAGTGGCCGGACGCATTGCAATGGTATCAGCAGGCGGCGGCATTTGACCCTGCGTGGTTCGAGGCGCAATACAACACCGGCGTGCTGGCGCACGGGCTGCGGAATTACGCGCTGGCCCTGCCACATTACGAGCTGGCGCTGGCCATCCAGCCCGACTCGGTGGACGCGCGCTACAATTTTGCGCTCGCGCTCTGGGCGGCGGGCTACGCGCCGGACGCGGCGGACCAGTTGAAAAAAATCCTCGCGGCGAAATCCGGCGAGGCGCGGGCGCATCTGGCGCTGGCGAACATTTGTGCGCAGTCGCTCCACGACACGGCGCAGGCGCGGCAACATTACCAGAAAGTGCTGGAACTGGATCCCAGCAACGCGCAGTCGTCGGACATCCGACGCTGGCTCGTGTCGAATCCGAAGTGAGCGGTTCCGCTCATTCCGCCTTGGTTAAAGCGCACGTCAGTTGGGAATGATTCATTTTCCGTGCGGAATCAAGCACGCGTGCTGCCAGGCATGAATCATTTGAGCAATGATTTCGTCCACGCCGATCCGGTTCTTGACCTGGGCAAAAACAAACGGGCCGTCGCCGCGCATCTTTAACGTGTCGCGCTCCATCACCTGCAAATCCGCGCCGACCGCGACGGCGAGATCTGTTTTGTTGATGACGAGCAGATCGGATTGCGTGATGCCCGGGCCGCCCTTGCGCGGAATCTTGTCGCCGCCCGCCACGTCAATCACCTGGATCGTGTAATCGGCCAGTTCGCGGCTGAAGCACGCGGCCAGATTGTCACCGCCGGATTCGATGAACAAAATCTGCGGATGAAATTTCCGATGCAGTTCTTCCAGCGCCAGCAAATTTGAAGAAATGTCCTCGCGGATCGCCGCGTGCGGGCAGCCGCCGGTTTCCACCGCGCGAATGCGTTCGGCGGGCAGCGCGTTATGTTTGGTCAAAAACTCGCCGTCTTCCTTTGTGAAAATATCATTGGTCACGACAGCGACGTTCATTTTCTCGCGCAACTTCAGGCAGAGTTGCAGCAGCAACGCGGTCTTGCCGCTGCCCACCGGGCCGCCGATGCCGACGGTGAACGCGCGTTGCTTGAAATCGCGATCCTGCGGCAGTTCTCGCTCATGGAAATGACCGGGCGTATCGGCATGGTCGTGGGTGTGGCCGTTGCCGTCGTGGGAATGGAAATGGAGGAGGAAATTTGAATTCATAAATTTTTAACTTTGAAACAGCCGCGAATAAAGCCGGTCCTGCGCGCCCTGCCACAGATCGAGCAACGGCGAAGTCTGCGCGAGATCGTCGAGCGTGAGCAATTGGCAGCGGGTCAAAAATTCTTCCGCCTTGGCCGAGGTTCGCTGTTGCAACATCTGTGCTTCCATCGGGCCGACGATGTTCAGCCGCACGGCCGCCACCAATACGCTGCGCAGTTGGTTGAAGAAAAACATCCGCGCCGTCGTTTCACGGGAAACTTTAAGTTCACCCAAGCACGCGCCGAAAACGGGCGCAAAATGGGCGCAGGACAGTTTTGAATTTTGAATTTTGAATTTTGAATTA
>DATCBW010000241.1:0-18960 GCA_036511615.1 Verrucomicrobiia bacterium
CAAATGACAGGGGTTTACGGGCCGAAGCCATTCATCCCCCACGCGGCGTCGCTCCTTCAGGCTTTCGCCCATTGAGAAAAATTCTCGACTGCTGCCACCCGTAGGTGTCTGGACCGTGTCTCAGTTCCAGTGTGGCTGGTCGTCCTCTCAGACCAGCTACCCGTCTTAGCCTTGGTGAGCCGTTACCCCACCAACTAGCTGATAGGCCGCGGGCTCATCGTAAAGCGTCAGGCCTTGCGGTCCCCAACTTTGAATTTACATTCACATCCGGTATTAGCTCGCCTTTCAGCGAGTTATCCCAGACTTCACGGCAGATTGCCCACGTGTTACACACCCTTGCGCCACTCCAACTTCAAAATATTGCTACCCTGAAGTCAGCGTTCGACTTGCATGTCTTATCCACGCCGCCAGCGTTCGTTCTGAGCCAGAATCAAACTCTCCGTATAAAATACGTTAGATGATTCCTGCCTGATCGTAAAATCAGGCAGCTTTTTACTAATTTTTGGTTAAAACCCTTATCACCAGCGATCTAACTCGCTGATCATAAAGGGGCTCTTTACTAATCGCACAATTCAATTTTCAAAGAACAGCCAGTGTTTATCACACCGAAAACTCTGCTTCAACTCACCGACTTTTGTTTCCCTTCACGGGGACAAAAAAACCCAACTGCCGAATCACTGTTTCTTGCTCGGCAATCAGATTCGAGTTTTGAGGACGCATTTGCGTCCATGTCAACCGGCTTTCGCCGCCCGCTTGCGCTTAACGCGAAGGGACAGAGAATTTATCAAAGTCTGGAAACCTTGCAAGCATTTTTTGAAAAAATTTGAAGACATCCAAAAATAGCAGATCGCCTTTGTTTATGGGCTATTCCAAGCCTCTTCCGGTTAGATCATCCTCATCCAGACCCAAATAATGTCCGAGTTCATGCAAAAAAGTCTTGCGAACCTCGTTGCAAAAAACTCGCTCATCGCTTTCCGCAAATTCCCAAATGTTTTCCATAAACAAAATAATTTGCGGCGGCATCGGAGCCGTTTCTTCTTCCACAAATTCCGCACCGGTGAACAATCCCAGCGGGTCCGGTTCGATTCCGTCCGCCTGCAAATCCGCGTTGGGACGCGGCTCAAACGTCACCGGCAACTTAACGGCGCGTTCGCGCAACGGCTTCGGCAGCGCTTCCAGCGTCGCTTCAATTTCCCCAGCAGCAACAGCGCATAATTTTTCCCAGTTGAAACTCACGCCGGAAACTTGACGCGAACACCGCCCGCTGGCAACAGTGCAGCCGCATTTTCTCCGGCGACATTTTCGCGGAGCAATTGATTTTGCGAAACCAGTTCCACCGGGATGCGCGGATGAAGTTTCTGGAAAAACTCCCAGTGCGATTCCAGTTCCGTCTTCCACTGCGCCGGGTCAAACACCTGCGCCTGACGAAAGCGTTCTGCGATTTCCTCACCCAGCCCTTCTAAATCCACGCCGTCCGGCGAAGGTTCCAAACCGACCGGAGTTTCCTCGGCAATGGCCCGACCATGGCAGCGGGAAACCATCCATTGCAGCACGCGCAAATTTTCGCCGTAACCCGGCCAGAGAAATTTTCCGTCCGCGCCTTTGCGAAACCAGTTCACGAAAAAAATTTTCGGCGGACGGCTGACACTTTTTCTCATGTCGAGCCAGTGCTGAAAATAATCGCCCATGTGATAACCGCAAAACGGCAGCATCGCCATCGGATCGCGCCGCACCTGGCCAACCGCACCTGCCGCCGCCGCCGTCGTTTCCGAACCCATAGTTGCACCGAGATAAACTCCGTGGGTCCAGTCGAACGACTCCATGACCAGCGGCAGTGTCGTGGCGCGGCGTCCGCCAAAAATGATGGCGCTGATCGGCACGCCAGCAGGTGAATCTGCTTCCGGCGCAAGCATCGGATTGTTCTGCATTGGCGCGGTGAACCGGCTGTTCGGATGCGCCGCCGGCTCGCGCGATTCGGGCGTCCAACGGTTGCTGCGCCAGTCGAGACATTCCTTCGGCGGCGCACCGTCTTTGCCTTCCCACCACACATCACCGTCCGGCGTCAGCGCCACGTTCGTGTAAATCGTGTCGCGTGCCATGATGCGCATGGCATTCGCATTGGTCTTGTAACTCGTCCCCGGCACCACGCCGAAATAACCAGCTTCGGGATTGATCGCCCAGAACCGTCCGTCCGCGCCGGGCTTCATCCACGCGATGTCGTCGCCGACCGTCCAGATTTTCCAGCCTTGAAATTTTTGTGGCGGCATGAGCATCGCAAAATTCGTCTTGCCGCACGCGCTCGGAAACGCCGCCGCGACAAAAGTTTTTTCGCCCGCCGGCGATTCCACGCCAAGGATCAGCATATGTTCCGCCATCCAGCCTTCCTTGTGTCCGAAATACGAACCCAGCCGCAGTGCGAGACATTTTTTGCCGAGCAAAACATTGCCGCCGTAATTCGAGCCGACGGAGATGATCGCATTGTCCTGCGGAAAATGCGCGATGAACCGGCGGTCGGGATGCACGTCCAACATGCAGTGCAAGCCGCGGTTGAAATCATTTCCGCCGCCGAGCTGCGCCAGCGCAACCGCGCCCATGCGCGTCATCACACGCATGCTCAACACGACGTAAATTGAATCGGTCAGTTCGACGCCGATTTTGGCCAGCGGCGATCCCGGAGGTCCCATCAAATACGGCACGACGAACATCGTGCGGCCTTTCATGCCGCCTTGTGCGAGGCCGTAAAGTTTTTTATACATTTCGGCAGGCGCGGCCCAGTTGTTTGTCGGCCCGGCTTCCGCCGCCGTTTCTGTGCAGATGAAAGTGCAATGCTCCACGCGCGCCGTGTCGTTCGGATTTGAGCGGTGATAATAGCAGCCCGGCAATTTTTCCTGGTTCAACTCGATCAGCACGCCGGCGGCAACCGCCTGTTTTGTCAGCGAAACTTTTTCCGCCTCCGAGCCGTCGCACCAGTGGATACGTTCCGGCTGGCAAAGTTCCGCCATGGATTTGACCCAGGTGTGGAGGTGCTGGTTTTGCGTGCAGGTTGGATGACTGGCGTTCATATTTAGAAATTGTAGGACGATCCGCGTCCGGCTCCGGCCTCGCGCTGGCAGACGAATATAACTTTTCGCTCCATACTTGAAAAGATGGAATTCATAGTTTTAATCACGTCTTTGCAAGCTTCCGACGGTTTAGGAAGGCGAATGAAGACGATTTGAGGGATTTGATCAAGACCCCACATTATTGATGCACCGCATGGTGTTGTCTGGCTGGCAAACCTCCCGACTGGCAGAAAGACTTGGCTGGCGCTCCCGCCCGGAATCGAACCGGGATAGGCGGATTAGAAATCCGCTGCTCTGTCCATTTGAGCTACGGGAGCTGCTGCATAAAATCAATGCCGGGATGGCGGCAAATCACCTTGACCATCTGACGCTGCTTTCTGGCCTGCCGACAGTGACCTCCTATGCAAAGCGACGCAGAACCCGCAAGGTTTGGCCACCGGAACCGTGTTCAAATTTGAACCGCCATGTTCCATCCGGGACATTTTTTGCACGTTTGCGCGCGGGTGGCAATCTCATTCGCAAGAGCCTTGAGACGGATTTGCTGACGGTGGCCAACTGCCGAAAATGAACTGGGCACCTGACGCAAGCTCGGCCCGGAGAAGCTCCGCGCTCATGTCAAACAACACTCCGACGCATCGAGCAGTTCCAGGAACCGGCTGGGACTGGTTGATTCGATGCTCGATGCTGGTGAAGGAAAAACGCTTGCGGTTCACGAACGGTTGGACGAAACTGCGCCCATGAATTCCTGTCGCCAATTCCTGTCGTTGAGTGCTGTTTTCCAATCAACCGCGAACAACTGAACATTCCACAAAACCAAAAATGAAAATTCTGTCCACCCTTCTGGTCGCCGCGCTGGCGGTGACTTCACTTCACGCCGCGCCGAAAAAACTGCTCGTGGTCACCACCACCACCGGCTTCCGGCACAGCTCCATTCCGACGCTGGAAAAGGAGCTCACGCAATTGAGCAAGGACAGCGGCGCGTTCACGGTGGATTTTGTGCAGCAGCCGCCCGGCGAGCCGGCACAAAGGCGGGGCGCGACGCCGGAGGAACGGCAGGCTTATGCCGACGCGCGCATGAAATTCCTGGAGGCGATGACAAATGAACTGCAAAAACTCGCGCCGGAAAATTTGAAAAACTACGACGGCGTGGTGTTCGCCAGCACCACGGGCGATTTGCCGATTCCCGATCCGCAGGGGCTGCTGGACTGGATCAAGGCGGGCCACGCGTTCATCGGCATTCACGCGGCGAGCGACACGTTTCATCATTGGCCGGGCTATATTGACATGCTCGGCGGCGAGTTTGACCATCACGGCGCGCAACTCAGCGTGGAATGTTTGAACGAAGACCCGCAGAATCCCGCCACTGCGTCACTCGGCAAAACCTGGACGCTGACGCAGGAGGAGGTGTATCAGTTCAAAAACTACGATCCAGCCAAGGTTCACGAACTGTTGATCCTTGATAAAAAGCCGCAGGCGCCCTTCACCCCCGGCCATTATCCCGTGTCGTGGTGCAAATCATATGGCGATGGCAAAGTATTTTACACCTCGCTCGGCCACCGCGAGGACATCATAGACCCCGACCCGAACCTGCCGCACCGCGTCAATTCGGTGGAGATCAGCAAGGCGTATGACGCGCACATCTTGGGCGGCATCGAATGGGCGCTGGGTTTGAAAACGTCCGGGTCCGTTCAGTGAACGGGCGATATGACCAGCCAGCGCGGTTCCGGCGTGAGTTTTGACCGTCTGTTAAGGAAGCGCTGAATAAATCACCAACCATTTTCAATTTGCAACTGATTGCTCATAAATCAGCGGGTGATAAATAAAAACTTCTCTTTATTCAGCGCTTCCTTAACGGATTTGCCGGGGCAACTGTCTTGCGCAAACTCGGCGAAAGCGCGGCTGAAGGTGGGTTCGCTGGAAATTTCCCGGGCGCTCCAGCCGCTGAACGGGCGCAACCACGGATCAGTGCGGCCGTTTATTCCAGCGGCTCGATAAATATTTTTCGGAGTTCCCAATCGCCGCCTTCGCTCTGCACGGCAATTGCGCCGGAAGTGACGTTCAGCCCGGTGACTTCGTTCATCAATTTGCCGTTGACGTAATTCTCCAGCGTGTCACTGCGGCAGATGATTTCGTAAGTATTCCATTCGCCAACGGGATTCTCGTTTTGCGGCCGCTGCATTTTCACGAAATGCATTTGCGGTCCCGCATAGCCTTTGGCAGTCACGCCGCCCGTGAGAATTATTTCACCCTGATGATGGAATTGTCCTTGGTTCTCAATCTCCCGCGGCCAGACTGCGTCCGGCGTCTGCAGATGAACAAACACGCCGGTGTTGTCCGCGCGCGGCGCGACTTTCACGAACCGCCACTCAACCGTGAGCTTGTAATCGCGATAGCTTTTTTCGGTGCGCGCGTAACCGAACGGCTGGCCGGTGCAGTGCATCAGGCCGTTGGTGATGGAAAACGTTTTCGCCGGTTCGGCGTTGCTGCGCAGGCAAAATGTCCAGCCGGAAAAATCCTTGCCGTTGAAAAGGTCCACGCGCTCTGTCGGCGTGATCGGGGCAGGCAGGTCCGCCGCGAGACCGTTTGAGACAAATGCAAACGCCAGGATGAAGCCAAAGAAACTAATCGCACTGAATGTTGACATTTTCATTGTCGGAGTCTCTCGTTGTCTGGAACACACGTCAAGCTGATAGCGGGAACTTTTCGGGGGCGTTGGGCTTCTGCCGAAAGCCGATCCCGAAACCGGTTGACTGCAAAGGACGGATTACGGATTGGTCGAACCTGACGTTGACTGCAAGTCGTGATCAAGGGCCGCGCCGTCGAACGGGATCACGATGACCTTGCTGCCGTGACCGTCGTTGCCGTGTTCCTGTTCCTTCTCGACATCAATCACGGCCAGGGTCATGGCGGCGACATGGCCATTTTCGATATAGACCGAGGGGCGCTCGACTTTATTCCAGTGATTCACGGTGCCGTCGGGGTAACGGACAATGTCTTTACGGGGATCGTAGGCCACGCCACGGTTGGTCCAGTCATGAATGCCATCGCGGGACGTGAGGTGATACGCTATGCGGGTGGACCAGGAATTGACCAAGATGTGGTAAAGGCCGCCGGAATACCAGATGCACGGGTCTTCGAGATTTGGAATCCCCTTGGGAAAAACCGGGCCACCCTGCGGCTTGTATGGGCCGAGGATGCCTTTGTCGCTGAAAAAGATTCTGCCGTCGCGTTCAGTGAACTCGAAATTGCCATCGGGGCGCGCCATGATCGAGACGTTGGAGGCGTGCCACCTCGGCTCGCCCTCGACCGTAATGGTGCCGAGGTGTTCCCACGGGCCGTCGAGCGACTTGGAGACATAGACCTCGCAGGGGCGGGTTTCGCTGATGACAACGGCGTAGCGTCCGTCGGGCAGGGTGAGCGCAGTGACATTGTGCCCCCGTCCGCCGGCGTCGTTGGGCCAGCAAAGACCTTTGTCCACGTAAGGTCCAAGAAGATTGTCGCTGACCGCGTGAACGGCTTGTGAGCCAAACCAGCCGCCGTGTCCGCGCGCCTGGTTCCAGCGGCTGGCAAACATATGATATTTGCCGTCCGGTGATTTGATAATTTGCCCGTCCCAATAATTCCATTGCTTCATCGTCTCGTCTTCGAGGCCGTTCTTCGGGTCGCGCGGCCCGACCGTCGCTGCGCCCCAAACGTTCGTGGACAATGAGCCGACGATTGGCGTCGGCAAGAAGTAATCAATGAAGGTCTTCGTCCGGGTCGTCGAGGCGGCGACGGACGTTTGAGCGAGCATCGGGAAGGTCAAGAACGACAGCAGGGCAGTGACAAGGCAAACTGACAGAAGGTTCTTTTGGCGCCCATGTTCACCAGATTCTGCCTGGGTGCGGATGATTTGGATTTTTTTAGTGGAGGTCAACATGGCGTGATGCTGGCAACGGCCAACTGGATTGTCAATGGCCAGCCTGAAATCGGAGACAATCAAACGGCGCGATGACTATCGACAAATTGCCCAGAGGTTGGCAGTATTGGTTCATGCCTTTCAACTTCATTTACAATAAGCGGATTGTTCTGATTGGATGCTTGATGTTACTCTCTGCTTCCTCCTCTGTCCTTGCTGCGGACAGGCACACGTTCGGGGCGGAATCCGCCAAACGCATCGGCGGCGCGTCCAAGTTGGCCGATCGGGGCGCTTCCGGAGGTGCTTCTGTCGCGTTGACGAATTCCGGCCAGGGAATCAAATTCACGCGCCTGCCGGCTGCTGGCAAATTGGCGATTCGCTACGCTTCAGTGACGAATGGCACGATCAGCGTTGCGGTCAACGACCAGCCGGCGCGCAAGGTGAATGTTCATTCATCGGGCGCGTTTACGAATTCATTTCTCAACGCGATCATTTATTTGGCGATTCCCGCGAAGGCGACGCTGACCATCAGTCTGGCGACCAACGATGTGGCGGTGAACGTTGATCAAATAATTGTTGGTGACGGAGACCTGGGATTGCCGCCGGACATCTGGAACCTGCCGCCGTTGCCGGTGGCCGCCGGTCCTTATTCGCCCGACTGGAAGGCGATGAGCCGGCTTTATCAGACGCCGGAGTGGTGGCGCGACGCGAAGTTTGGCGCGTGGGCGCATTGGGATCCGCAATCCATGCCCGAGCAGGGGGATTGGTATGCGCGCGGCATGTATCAGGAGGGCAGCGGGCAATATAATTATAACGTCCAGCACTTCGGCTATCCGTCGGTATATGGTTACAAGGACATCGCCCACAACTGGGTGATTGACCGATGGAAGCCAGATGAATTGATGGATTTGTATGTCGAAATGGGCGCGCGCTACTTCATGGCGATGGGCGCGCATCACGACAATTTCGACAACTTCGATTCAAAATATCAGCCGTGGAATTCGGTGAATGTCGGGCCAAAAGTGGACATCGTCGGCACGTGGGAAAAAGCCGCGCGCAAAGACGGAATGCGTTTCGGCATCGGCTTTCACGACACGCCGGGTCGAACCTGGGGACAGTTCATGCCGGTGCGCTACACCAGCGACAAGCGCGGGCCGATGGCAGGCGTGCCTTATGACGCGCTGCAAACAATTCTGGAAGGATATGGCAAATGGAGTCCGCAGGACATCTCGGCGCTGGCGTCGCCGTCGCTGCTGCAAACCATCATGGACGGCAATGACAAATGGTGGAAAGGCATGGACCCGGTGGATCTTTACGGGCCGCCGCACACCATGTCGAGGGGGCCGCGCTCGCTTCCGGGGAATGACCCGCTGCTCTCGCCCTTCGCCAATCAATTCATGTGGCGGGTGGATGACGCCATCACCAAGTATCATCCCGACGTGCTTTATTTCGACGAGCACGCGGGCGATTCGCAGGTGGATTTGGGCGTCCATATGGGACTGGGATTTCTGGCACCGATACTGGCCGCGAATTACTACAACAAATCCTTGCAATGGAACCATGGAAAAATGGAAGCTGTGCTCAACCTCAAAGGCGTTGGCGGACGTTACAACAGTTTCCAAGACCACCCCGAACTGCTTCCCTACGTTGACCGTTCGCTGGTCAAAAGCACCGAGGCCATCATCGAACCGCAGATCACAGCATATTCATTCCAGACGGAAACCACCATCCAGGACTGGCACTACCGGACCGGCCAGAGATACATCGATGCCGGAAGCCTCGTCCGTTCGCTGATGCAGAACGTCTCCCGCAACGGCACGATGCTGCTCAACCTCACCCAGCACGGCCGCGGCGATCTCGATCCGCAGGTGATCCAAATTGCCAAAGACATCGGCGCATGGTTAAAAGTCAACGGCGAAGCGGTCTATGCCTCGCGCCCGTTTGAAGTCTGCGAAGAGAATGCAAATGCCATTTGCTACACGCGCAACAACGGCAACGTCTATGCCACGCTCCTGAATTGGGACGGCGGCCCAATCACGCTCAAGGCTCTGCGCGCCGGCGGAGCGACGCTGGGCAAAGTTACCAAAGTTGAACTGCTCGGCTCGGATGTTCCGCTCACGTTTGTTCAAGACGATCCAGGTCTGACGGTGACGCCCAGCGGTGCGGTGCCGCCGCTGCCGGGAATCACTAATCAATCACTGGCGTCAGCGTGCCGCGTTTTGCGCATCACCCATGACAAGGGCTGGTTCAACGACGACGACCCGGGAGCAACGTATCCGGGATGGATTCGCCGCTGCAATCTCGGCACTGGCGATTTTAACAACGACCTCACCATCAGCGACACGCCCGGCGATGTCTGGAGTTGTTCGTTCACGGGCACGAGCGTTTCAGTCATCGCCCCGAAAGAAGCGGGAGCCGGGAAGATCGAAATTCAAATTGACGGTCAAAGCCGCGCGACGGCGGACCTGTCCACCAGCGGCCCGCGCCAGCCCGAACAGACGGTGTGTGAAGTCACCGGTCTGAATTCAGGCAAACATACCATCAACATTGTCAATCGCGGCCCCGGACCGGTGGCCGTGGATGCCCTAGTTGTCCGATAAGGGCATGGGGAATTGGATATTTTTGAAGGCCGACGGGCTGGCGGTTTTCCCGAAGCGCGCGGCCCAGGCCAAGCCATCGGCTTTGGAGATCTGGGCAACATCCATCTGATTGAGGTCGGGCCAGAATTTCAGCAAAGCCGTAATCCGTTCCTGGCGGCAATTTTTGCTTCGGTCTTTGAGTGATTTGTCGCCGCTTAACCGCGCGCGGTAAGTTTGAAAGGCGTGGCAAAGGATATTGTTTCCCGAGCAACCGCCGTCTGCACGGCGACGCGCTGCCGTTCCGCTTTATGGAAATCACCAAGACGCGGCCTGGCGACGCTGATTCGGTCGGTTTTGAGCGATTTCAAATCAGCTTGCCGCGAACGCGGATTCGCGCATAATAGTTGCTTGATTGAACGTGGCGGCCGAGATTCAACACGGGCGTTTTTTGCCAGAGCAGTTCTGTGTTATCTGATGAATTGGTCTTCATGCAAACAGCATGGAAACGTCTTGTTTAAAAAATCTAAAAACAGCATGTTCTTCAATTAAATCAATATAAGTGGAAGGGTGGCTGAGTGGTTAAAGGCATCTGACTCGAAATCAGAAGTAGTCGCAAGGCTACCGTGGGTTCGAATCCCACCCCTTCCGCCATTTCGCTCGACTGGCGGCGCAGCAAGCTTGAGGCTCGCAGATCTGCGCCGCCTTGATTAACCTCGTGGCCACCACGAACCTGAAAACCAAATTACTGAACTTGACGCACACAACTCGCTCCAAATTGACCCGCCCGCCGCCGGGATTTTGCCTCCAGGCTTCCGGCGCGTGAACCTTTGGCGTCACCGGATCAATCCAGGCAAGGCACCAAAGACGCGCCTCACGGCGCGGTGGCGAAAACCATCTGGTATCTAAAATAACGCTTATGACAACTCGAATCCCGCAACAGAACAAAATCGCGAAAGTCGAATTGCTCGGTCATTCCGGCAAATTGAAATTCGAACAAACGGCGGACGGACTGGTGGTGGAATTGCCCGGTGAGAAATTGAGCGACCTCATCTGTTCGTTGCGCATCACCGGCAGAGAATTGAAACCCGCAACTGCCAAATGACTTTCGAAAAGAACAGGGCTGACTCATGAACTGCTCACTGATTAGAATTTGTGTCCTCATCGGGCTGGCCTTGGTGCTTCTTCAAAGCCCGTCTGCCAATGCTGTTCAAAACGGCATTCAGGAATCACCGCGCGAACATCTCTCGCTCGATGCGAACTGGAAATTCCACCTTGGCGACGACTGGCCGAACGCCTCGGATCTGTCGCATCTCGGCACCAGCACCGGCCCGATCATGGAGCGATTCAACGACTCGTCGTGGCGCACTGTCAACCTGCCCCACGACTGGGCGATTGTGCTGCCCTTCGACCGGAGGGGCGACAAGGATCACGGTTATCGGCCGATTGGGCCGAACTTTCCGTCGAACAGCATCGCTTGGTATCGCCGCACGTTCGATTTGCCGGCAAGCGATTCCGGCAGGCGAATCTGGCTGACGTTTGACGGCGCATACCGCGACACCACGGTGTGGGTCAACGGCTGGCTCGTGCGCCATCACGAGGGCGGTTACAATCCGTTCCGCGAGGACATCACGGACGTGGTGCATTTCGGCGGCAAAAACACCGTGGCTGTGCGCGTGGATGCGACGAAATTCGAGGGCTGGTTCTACGAGGGCGCGGGCATCTACCGTCATGTCTGGCTGGACAAAACCGCGCCGGTGGCCATCGCGCCGGATGGGGTTTTTGTCCGCGCACAATTTCAAAACACAAATAATTTGCCGGAAGGTTCAGCGGGGATTCGTGCAACCGTAACTTTAATTAACGCACAAAATTCACCGGTTGAAGCCAAAGTCCATTTTTCTGTTATAGACACAGATGGAAAAGTTCTCCAAGAATTGACTAAAACGGATAAAGTCTCCGCCAAGGCTCAAAAGGAATATGACACTTTTAGAGTCACAGGACTTGACTGGGATGGATTGCCTTATTTCGCTTTGAAAAAATACGAACTTTGGTCTCCCGAAAATCCAAAACTCTACAAGCTCGTCACGACGGTTGAAGTGGACGGCAAAGTTGTTGACCAAAAAGAAACCACCTTCGGCATCCGCACGGTAGGCTTTGACGCGACGAACGGCTTTTTGCTGAACGGAAAGCGTTATGAACTTCAGGGCGTCTGCATTCATCAAGACTGGCCCGGCGTCGGCGTGGCGGTGCCGGATTCGCTGCAATACTTCCGCGTGAGCCGGTTGAAGGAAATGGGCTGCAACGCCATCCGCACGGCGCACAATCCGCCCGCGCCCGGATTCCTCGACGCCTGCGACCAGCTTGGCATCCTGGTCATGGACGAGCACCGTTTGCCCGGCGGCGACACGGAAAGTCTGCACAAGTGGGACGATCAAATTCGCCGCGACCGCAACCATCCGAGCGTCGCCATCTGGAGCCTCGGCAACGAGGAGCGCGGCGTGGAAGACACACCGCAGGGCGCGAACGTCGCGCGCTCAATGCAGGATCTTGTCAAGCGGCTCGACCCGACGCGGCCCGTGACCTACGCCGCTCCGGAGGGCGACGTGTTCCGTGGCATCAATTCCGTCATAGAAGTGCGCGGGTGGAATTATTATCTGGCACCCAACAACACGGACCGGTATCACGCCGAGCATCCCACGCAGCCGGAAGTTTGCACCGAGCAGGGCAGCATTGTCAGCACGCGCGGCATTTATGCCAACGACCGGCAGCGCGGTTACATCAGCAGTTACGACACGAACTGGCCGGGCTGGACACCGCCGAGCGCCATGTGGCTGTGGAACTACGTCGCCGCGCGTCCGTGGCTGTCCGGCGTGTTTGTCTGGGCCGGATTTGATTACGGTGGCGAGCCGTCGCCGAATACGTGGCCGAACATCAATTCGCAGTTCGGCATTCTCGACCGCTGCGGATTTCCGAAGGACACCTTTTACTACTACCAGTCGTGGTGGCAGACGGACCCCGTGCTGCATTTGCTGCCGCACTGGAACTGGCCGGGCCGGGAAGGCCAGGACATCCGCGTGGTCGCCTATAGCAACTGCAAAGAGGTGGAATTGTTTTTGAACGGCGTTTCGCTGGGCCGGCAGGTGATGGCGGCGAATTCCGACCTCGCCTGGCAGGTGAAATACGCGCCGGGCACGTTAAGCGCAAAAGGTTTTGACGACGCCGGCAAGGTCATCGCCGAAACCAAAGTCGAAACCACCGGCGACGCGACCCAGATTCAACTGACGCCCGATCGCAAAACCATCAACGCCGACGGCGAAGATGTAGTGGTGTTCACCGTTTCCGCGCTCGACACGCAAGGCCGCGTTGTGCCGGTGGCGCAAAATAAAATAAATTTTGCCATCGAAGGCGCGGGCAAAATCGTCGGCGTCGGTAACGGCGATCCGGCCAGCCACGAGCCGGATACGTTTGCCGGGGAAGCCGCGCCGCAATGGTCGCGGAGCCTGTTCAACGGTCTGGCGCAAATCATCGTGCAATCCACGCGCGACGCGGGCGAAATCAAATTGACCGCCACCGCCGACAGTCTCGCGCCGGCGACAGCAGTGGAGCAAACTTTGCCATGCACACCGCTTCCGTCCGTGCCGTGATTTCCGGACCAATTGGAACGACAATTATGAAACGAAATCGAATCACTCTGGCTCTGTTAGCGCTCATGGTTTGTGCCGCCACCGCGCGCGAACCGAAGACGGACATGGGCATCCGCCAGCAGGACGACGCCACGATGCAATGGTGGCGCGACGCCAAGTTCGGGATGTTCATCCACTGGGGGCTTTATGCCGTGCCCGCCAAGGGCGAGTGGTATATGGAAAATGACGGGGTTCCGATTGATACCTATCGCAAGTATGCGTTCGACCAGGGCGACGGCGTGTATTTTGACGCCAAGGATTATCATCCCGCCGAATGGGCGCAACTCGCGAAGGACGCCGGCATGAAATATATGTGCCTCACGGCGCGGCATCACGATGGCTTCGCGCTGTTCGACAGCCATTTCACCAACGCCTTCACGAGCGTGCAGACGCTGCATCGCGACCTTTTTGGCGTATACGTCAAGGCGTGCCGCGCGGCGGGATTGCGCGTGGGCCTCTACTTTTCGCCGATTGACTGGCGCTATCCGGGCTATTACGACGTGACGGGGACGAATTGCGCGAAGAACAAATGGGATTACACGACGGCGGCGTGGCACAAGGAAAACGCCGACGTGATGAAAAATGAAATTTATGAGGAGGTGCGGACGCTGTTCAGGAACTATGGGAAAATTGATTATTTATTTTGGGACGGCGGCTGGCTGGCCCAGCAAGGTTCGGATCGGGACGCGGCGTTCTTCTGGGAGCCGGGCAAATATCGCGATCCAAACAATGCCTGGTCGGTGGCACCGGAGAACAGCGATTACGACCAAACCGGCCAGCCTCTCGGACTCATGGGCATCGTCCGGAAATATTCGCCGAAGGTCATCTGCAACGCCCGCTCCGGCTGGATTGGCGATTTCGACTCTGCGGAAGGCGGCGCGACAACCACCGGGCCGGTGCGCTCCGAACCCTGGGAAAAATGCCTTAACCTGAATCAAAACACATGGGGCTACAACACGCAGCAGCGGTTGATGTCCGAGGCCCAGTTGACGCGCTATCTCGTGGACGCCGTCGTGCGCAACGGCAACATCCTCCTGAACGTCGGGCCGGACCGGCATGGCAAAATTCCCGAGACGCACGCGGCGTTGCTGCGGCATTTCGGCGCGTGGCTGGCCGTCGTCGGCGACAGCATTTACGGCACAAGCGGCGGGCCGTGGAATCCGGTGGACGGCAAATACGGTTTCACATCCATGCCGGGAAAAATATTCATCCACCTCCTGCCGGGCAATGCCGGAACGGAATTCACCACGCCGCCGGTCGCGCAAAAAGTCACGGACTGCACGGACGTCTTTACAAAAAAGCCGGTTGCATGGAAACAGGCGCCTGACGGTTTGGTTCATATCACGGGCATTGACAGGGAAAGCCATCCGGCGGACATAGTGATCTGCATCCAGACAAAAGCGCGTTAATTCTTTCCCTAAATCACATGAGATTAGCTGTCAAAATTCATAGCGTCGCAATCGCAGTCCTTCTTTTTACAGCGATGGCACCCGCGCAGCCATATTACGTTTTGCCGGCGGGCAACGACACGAATCCCGGCACGCTGGAAAGGCCGTTCGCCACGCTGCAACGCGCGCAGCAGGCGGTCCGGCAGAAACGTGGCGACGTTTTCCTGCGAGGTGGAACTTATTATTTGTCCGCGACACTCGTGTTCACCGCCGAGGATTCCGGCACGAAACGCGCGCCAGTGGTGTTTCAAAATTACCGGAACGAAAAGCCGGTAATCAGCGGCGGCGTCAGGCTGGAAAAACTCGGCTGGCAGCCTTACACAAACGGAATTTTTCAGACGCAAGTCCCGGACGATTTGGGGACGGAGGAAATATTTGTCAACGGCGAGCGGCAGATTCTGGCGCGCTATCCAAATTTCGATCCGACAGCGCAATACTTCGACGGCTTCGCCTCGGGTGCAAATATCAAGCAGCGCGCCGCCCGGTGGGCGGATCCGGCCGGCGGCTACCTGCACGCGATGCACCCGGCGCTGTGGGGCGATTTCACCTGGCTGATCACCAGAAAAGATGCGAACGGCAATTTGACCAAAGTCGGCGGCTGGCAAAACAACCGGGGCGGAGGCATCAACCAAGGCATCCAGTTTGTGGAAAATATTTTCGAGGAACTCGACGCGCCACACGAATGGTTTCTGAACAGCAAGACGCACACGCTGTATTTCTATCCGCCCGCCGGACTCGATTTGTCAAAAGCCGTCATCGAAGCGACGCGGCTTCGCAACCTTGTCGAGTTTCGCGGTGACGACAAGAATCCCGCGCGTTTCATTTCGTTGCGCGGACTGATTTTCCGCCAAGCGGCGCGAACGGTGATGGACACGAAGGAGCCGCTCGTGCGTTCAGATTGGGCGATTTATCGCAGCGGCGCGATTTTCTTCAATGGCGCGGAAGATTGCGCGCTGGAGGATTCCTTTCTCGACCAGCTCGGCGGCAACGCCATTTTCGTCAACAACTACAATCGCCGCATCACGATTCGCGGCTGTCACATTGACAAGGCCGGAGCGAACGGAATCTGTTTTGTCGGCGACCCAAACGCCGCGCGCAGCCCGCTGTTCAATTACAACCAGCGCAACCGGCTGGAGGACATTGGCCGCGCGCCCGGACCGAAGACGGACAATTATCCCGCCGACTGTCTCGTGGACGACTGCCTCATTCACGAAACAGGCCGGGTGGAAAAGCAGACCGCGCCCATCGAAATTGACCTCGCGCAAAGCATCACCGTCCGGCACTGCTCCATTTACGACGTGCCGCGCGCGGGCATCAACATCGGCGACGGCTGTTGGGGCGGAAACGTCATCGAATTTTGCGACATCTTCGACACGGTCAAGGAAACCGGAGATCACGGCTCGTTCAATTCCTGGGGACGCGACCGTTTTTGGCTGCCGGACACCGGCCAGGTGAACGCCTGGGTCAGACAAGTTCCGGAACTGCCGCTGCTCGACGCCGTGAAGCCGGACATTTTGCGCAACAACCGCTGGCGCTGCGATCATGGCTGGGACATTGACCTCGACGACGGCTCGTCGAATTACATCATCACGAACAATCTTTGCCTGCACGGCGGCATCAAAAACCGCGAAGGCTTCCACCGAGTCGTCGAAAACAACATCATCGTTGACTCGACTTACTACCCCCAAGTGTGGTTCGCCAACAGCGGCGACGTTTTCCAGCACAACATCGTTTGGCGCGACTACGACCCGGCGCGAATGTATCGTCCGCCGTGGGGCGCGGAAATGGATTACAACCTGGTGCAGAATTACGGCGCGACGACGAACGCGCCCGCGACGCGGTTGCAGCAACAAAGCGGACACGATGAACATTCCATCGTGGCCGATGCGCAATTCATTGATCCGGCGCACGGCGACTATCGCGTCAAGGACGGCTCGCCCGCGCTGGCCTTGGGCTTTGTCAATTTTCCGATGAACCAATTCGGCGTGCAAAAACCGGAACTCAAGGCCATCGCTCGCGTTCCGCAATTGCCGCAACCGAAAATGGCCGCGCCCGCAGCCGCCGTGCGCGACGCCGCGCCGGTGACGTGGCTCGGCGCCAGCGTTCGCAACATCACTGGCGAAGGCGAGATGTCCGCCTTCGGCCTGCCCGGTGTGACGGGCGTTTTGGTTTTGGAAGTTCCGGCGGATTCCGCTTTGGCCAGGGCCGGTCTGCGAAAAAATGATGTCATTTTTTCCATCAACGGCGCGAAGACGGCGGACACGGCGACGTTGCTGCGGCAAGCGCCGGCATTGTCCGCCGGAAATTCCTTGAAGATTGGGGTCTCCCGCGATCAAAAGGAAATTGTCATCCAATTGCTCCCATGAGAAGAACAAATTTTCCAGGCTCATTGGCTGCGGCTGCAATCGTGAGAAATAACTACATTCCTTCCGAGCTGTTTTGGGCTAATGTTAAATTATGAAATTCCAATCCGTCCTGTTTGGATGCCGGTTTTTCCCTTCTGCGCTGGCAGTTCAAGCTGCGGTTGGAGTAATTCGTGGTTTTGGATGGGACGAACGCAAACCATCCGCTGCGCTGATGTGGAGTTAATAGGAAATGAATTTCAGTATGTTCGCACTTTATCGTTTCCAAAAACTAACCGCGCTGGCCGGTGCCCTCGCCGCCATTTCCACAACTGCATTGGCGGACAATCCCGCTACCGCTGTCAACGTCAACGCCAATGGCAATCGCCACGCCATCAGTCCGTTGATCTACGGCGCGAATTGGACGGATCAAGCCACTTTGAGCAATCTGAACCTGAGCGTTAATCGGCGCGGCGGCAATGCCACGTCCACCTACAACTGGCAGATCAATGCCGCGAATCGCGCCGGCGACTGGTATTTCGAAAGCCTTGGCGAAAGCGACGGTTCGGCGCCCAGCGCTGCGCCTGATGCCTTCATCACCTCCACGAAGGCGGGCGGTGCCCAACCGATGATCACCATTCCCATGCTGGACTGGATTGCGAAACTCGGCCCGAACCGCTCCGGACTTACGCCTTATTCCGTCGCCAAGTATGGCCCGCAGACCGGCAGCGACCCGTGGTGGTCGGACGCGGGGAATGGCATCGGCACCAACCCCATCACCCATACCACATGGACGATTCGAACGAACAATCCGAACGACGCTTACGTTCCCAACAGCTCCACCATTCAACAGCAATGGGTTCAATATCTAACGAACAAGTTCGGCAACGCCTCCGGCAACGGTGTGAGGTATTACGTCATGGACAACGAATACGGCGTCTGGCCGGCCAATCACCGCCCTCTCATGACCAACGGCCCGACGATGGACCGGATTCGCGATTTGCTTTTGGATTACGGCGGCAAAGTCAAAGCCGTTGATCCTGCCTCCCAAATCATCGCGCCGGAAGAATGGGGCTGGCCGAATTACTTCAACAGTCCCAATGATACGTCCACTTCCAGCGGCGCTGACCGCGCGGCTCACGGCGGCTGGGATTACATTCCCTGGCTGCTGAATCAGTTGAAGGCGACCAACGATGCCACCGGTCAACGGCTCTTGGATTACTTCAGCCTGCACTATTACCCGCAATACAGCGAATTCGACCAGGGCGATTCCTCGACGGCCGCGCAACTCAAGCGCAACGAATGCACGCGCGATCTTTGGGACACCAGCTACGTTTCGTCGAGCTGGATTGGTGCTTCAGTGCAATTGGTCCCGCGCATGAAAGCCTGGGTCAACACGTATTATCCCGGGACGAAGATCGCCATCACTGAATACAATTGGGGCGCGGAAGGACATATCAGCGGCGCGATCGCGCAAGCCGATGTCCTGGGCATCTTCGGGCGGGAAGGCATGGACCTCGCGACATTCTGGGGCAACTTGGACAGCACCACTCAGATTTACAAAGCTTTCAAGATGTATCGCAACTACGACGGCAGCAAGAGCACGTTCGGCGACACCAGCGTGTCGGCGACGGTTGCCAATCCGGACAATGTTTCCGCCTTCGCCGCCCAGCGCAGCACCAACGGCACGCTGACCGTCATGGTGCTCAACAAATATCTCACCAACAATACGCCCATCACGGTGAACCTCGGCAACTTCATGCCCGGCAACACCGCTCAAGTCTGGCAACTGACCAGCGCGAACACGATTAATCATCTCGCGGATGCAGCGGTGAGCAGCGGCAGCCTCTCGTTCAGCGCTCCGGCCCAGAGCATCACGCTGTTCGTGATTCCGGGAACCAACGCCGTTCCAACTGATCTTCAAGCCCTCTACGCCTTTGAAGGCAATGCG
>DATCBW010000242.1:0-5038 GCA_036511615.1 Verrucomicrobiia bacterium
CACATCCACGTCCACGCTTTGAACATAGGCTTTGCCGAAACCACCGGCTTTGACCCAGATGTCAAAATCCTTGAACTCACGCTTCTGGACATCGAAAGAAAAAACCCGGTCGCCCGGCCCGGTGATGCCCGAATATACCTCCGCAAAAAGAAGTTTCACGGTGTATTTGCCGTTGGGAACGGCGAAATTGTATGCCGTCATCGAGTATCGTTCCGTGCGATACAGCGCCGGGTCGGGCGTGCCGGTGATTTCCGCGTCGTCCGCTGAATACGTTTCGCCATCCGCATATCCCTCATCCGCAAGCCAAACGTTGCCTTCGGAATCAGTCATTTTATCTTCGACGCCGGCCTTGATGCGAACCGGCGGAGTCACCGCGACGGGAACCGCCGCCGCAGCAGTTGCGTCCGATGCCGGCATCGCGGGCTGGGCTGCGGATGTCGGCGCAGGTGCCGAGGTTGTCGGCACGACGGCGCTTGCGGAGGTTTGTCCATTGTCCGATTGACAACCGCTCAACAAAGCAACAGCCAGCATGACGGCAAAACAACCGGCCCATTTCCGCGCCAAACGATTTGCATTGTTCATAAATTATCTTTGAAGTCGTTGAATTATGTTTCAACTAAAATGATGTGGCAGCGGGCTGGCGGCAAGAAAAAAATCAGGAACCGTTGCGTCGCGTTGAACGGTTCGGTCGGATGCTGCGCGCCGCGAACTAAAGCTCAAACACGAGTGCCGGCAAAGAAATAGCTCCCCCGCAGGACATCCCGCACAGGATGACGACTGCAAACAATCGGGCTGGAATTCCTGCCGCCCGGCGCGCGACGAAAAGACCATCCTGGGAAACATGAGAACATCCCGGCCAGGAAGATTGAAACTTGCCTCCTGCTCGAAGGCAGGACGCCGACGGCCAGTTGCTTCAGTCCTCAAGGCAACCTGCTTTTCCCAAATTCAGGCGTTGACAGCTTTGAAAAATCTGGTTTAATTGCCGACCCTTTGCGGGAAAATTTATGTATGCCGTTTTAGAAACAGGTAGCAAACAGTATCGCGTCGCGGCGGGCGACAAGCTCGAAATCGAACGCCTTGAAGTCGAGGCGGGCAAGCCGTTCACATTTGACCGCGTGCTGCTCGTCAACAACGACGGCAAACTCGCCGTCGGCACCCCCACCGTCACCGGCGCGACCGTTGTGGCCGATGTTGTGGAACACAAGCGCGGCGAGAAAAAACTCACGTTCAAAATGAAACGCCGCAAGGGTTATCACAAGACCATCGGCCACCGGCAGGAACTGACCGTGGTGAAAATCACCGCAATCAACGCTTAAAATTTTATGGCACATAAAAAAGGTCAAGGCAGCGTCCGCAACGGACGCGACAGCGTCAGCAAACGGCTGGGCGTGAAGGAATTTGGCGGCACGTTTGTCTCCGCTGGCAGCATCATCATCCGCCAGCGCGGCAGCAAATTCATCGCCGGCAAAAATGTCGGCACGGGCCGCGATTGGACATTGTTCGCCCTCACCGACGGCAAAGTGCTGTTCGACAAAGGCAGCCGTCGCGTGAACGTCGTGGCCGAAGCCGTTGCCGCGAAGAATTAAATTTCGGAAAACACTGATCTCCAAAAATAAAAGCCGCCGGATTTTTCCGGCGGCTTTTGTGTTTCAATTGGAAATCGAAAGTCAATATGCGGCTTGCGCGCCTTTGATGGAACGCTTTTGCATCCACGGCATGAGCGCACGGAGCTTGGCACCAGTCTTTTCAATCGGATGATTCGCGCCCTTTTTGAGCAGCGCGTTGTATTTTTTGTAACCGCCTTGATATTCCTTCACCCATCCGCGCGCGAATTTGCCGGACTGGATGTCTTTCAGCGCGGCCTTCATGCGTTTCTTCACGCTCGCGTCAATGATTTTTGGCCCGACGGAAACGTCGCCCCATTTGGCGGTTTCGGAAATTGAAAATCTCATTCCGCTGATGCCCGCCTCGTTCATCAAATCCACGATGAGCTTCAATTCGTGCAGGCACTCGAAATAAGCCATCTCCGGTGAATAACCGGCTTCGACCAGCGTTTCAAATCCAGCCTGCACCAGCGCGCTCGCGCCGCCGCACAGCACCGTCTGTTCGCCGAACAAATCGGTTTCCGTCTCCTCCTTGAAATTCGTTTCGATGACGCCCGCGCGCGTGCCGCCGATGCCTTTGGCCCACGCCAGCGCGATTTTTTTCGCGTCCTTGCCGGGATTTTGATAAACGGCGATCAAGCTCGGCACGCCTTTGCCCTCGACATACTGGCGGCGGACGATGTGGCCGGGGCCTTTCGGCGCGACCATGATGACATTAACATTTTTCGGCGGAACAATCGTTTTGAAATGAATGGCAAAGCCGTGCGAAAACAAAAGCGTTTTGCCCGCGCTCAAATTGGGCGCGATGTCTTTTTCGTAGGCACGCGGCTGTTTGGTGTCGGGAATGGCGACCATGATGACGTCGGCGCGTTTGACGGCTTCCGCCGTGCTGAACACTTCAAATCCTTTTTCTTCGGCGACAGGAATGGACTTGCTGCCTTCGTAAAGGCCGATGATGACGTTGCAGCCGCTTTCCTTGAGATTGAGCGCGTGCGCGTGGCCTTGCGAGCCGAAGCCGAGCACGGCGAGGGTTTTGTTTTTCAACACGCCGAGATCGGCGTCCTTGTCGGTATAGACTTTTGACATAAAATTATTTGAAACGGATGCGAAGGCTAACAATGCGGAAGAATCCGGTCAATTTGCAAATTCAATTGTTCAGACAAGAATGAGAACGGATTTAACGGCCGCGAAGCCACGCCCGGACTTCGTCGTGATTCATAATATCAAAGGCGTGAAGATTTTTCCCGTCATGGATTAAAAGAATTCGCCATTGCAAGTGGACACGGATTTCGTAGGAACGTTTTCCCAATTTGCGAATTCCCAACCCGCCGTGCCGGTGAACATCGCCGAATGATGCCGCTGCGTTTGCGAGCGCATTTTCAAAATCGCCGTGAAGTTCCGCCGGAAATTGTCCCAGCCGTTTCCTGAATTTCGGCGTGGTAAAAACCCTGATCACAGTTTGCCGGTGAACTTTTTCAGTTTGCCAGCTTTACGGTCGGCGGCGATTTCAGCGAGAGCGGCGTCTTCGGCTGCCGTTGCCTGCTCCAAAGTCGCGCCGTATTCTTCCAGTGCGGGAAAATGGCTGGGGCGAAACGGCAGGCCGCGCAGTTTGACAAGCTGCGCGAAAAACATGGAGACCGCGCCGCTGGGCGAAACGCCGATTTCACGGCAAACCTCGTCAACTTCCCGAAGAAGACTGCGTTCAATGCGAAGACGAATTTGTTCTGTCATGCCTCAAATGTGACATTTTTGAGACAAACCGCAAGCCACATTCTGTGTGCGGAATGGTTTTCTCGTCGCGGCGCTCGGCGATCACCGCCAGATCGTCCAAATCTTCCCGAAGCTTTTCGTAATCTTCAATCGGCAAAACGACGGCGGTCTTTTTGCCTTTTTCATTCGTCAAAAATTGAACGGCTGCGCTCATGCTTGGAAATTAACGGTTTTCTGCAAGCGATTCAAATTCTTCTAAATAGCAATTGGTCAATTTTCAAATTCAAAACACCGCCGCCGCTCGCCCCACAATTCGCCCCACAATTTCTCTTGACGCCAGCATCTTTCACTCATAAACAAAGCAAAGTTTATGACTTTGGGAATGCGGCGATTTCAAGACGCGATAAACAATCCGTGGATTCACGGCCTTGCTTCCGCTTTAACTTTAATCAGCACTGCATGGCTTGCCGCAACATACAGCTTCGGCTTGGGTAAGCCAATTTACCCGTGGATTGCGTTTTCGGTCTTTGTCATCATTTGGGTCGTGGCAACGGTTTATTCGATTCGAATACGTCAAGAAAATCGTTGTTTTAGGTCAATGTGCCACCAAATGCACACGATTAATCATACATATCGCGATGCGCTCGCGCAGACTTTCAAGGAGGTTTCTCGTGAAACAAACAAAAAACTAGCAAAGACGAAAGCGCAAGAATTGGAAAAGGAAGTTGTTACTTCTGTTTGCCAACGTCTTGCAAAGATTTATTCGCTTCTTCTCCACTGCGATTGTATGGTTACCGCTAAATTGATCGTCCAAGATGGTGAAAAACTGTTCTGTCAAACTCTTGCTCGTAGTGAATCGTGTTGTAGTCGTGATAATTTTTCCAAAAAACTTTTCGCAGTAAAAACGGGCGAGAATACAGCCTTCGATACTGCGCTTGTTTATCAGTCCACAGGATTTTCACATTTTCACTCGTCGGACTTGAACAAGTTGAAGGATTACGCGAATGAACGCCAAAATTGGAAAAAGCATTATGTGAGTGCTTTGGTTGTTCCGATTCGATACGTTGACCTAAGAAAAATTGGACAGCCAAATTGCAGTGACGACCTCGGTTTTTTGTGCGTTGACACGCTGACGCCAAATCGCTTAAAAAACGATTGGCATTTGGCTTTACTATCTGGTTTTGCTGACCAATTATACAATTTTATGAGTTTAATGCGAGGAAAGTATCGTCTTTGGGAAAGCGGCACCGCCGATGCTTCTTAAGTTTGGAATAAATGATTGTTTATGAATAAAAAAGATCAAGCTAAAGGTCAGTTGCTCGTTCACATAACTGATTTCAACAACGATTGGAATCATTCGATGCTTGAACTGGCTTCGCGAGAACGAACTTTATACAGCGATGCAAGTTCGGGTTTTGAAGAGCGAGATTCCGGTTTCCGTGATAATGATTCACGGCGAACATCAGACGGCCACCGGCCTTAATTGTCTGTGGCTGGCCTTGCGGCGGCACAATTCATTTCCTCGGCAGCGCCGCCTTGCCCGTGCGCGTGATTTCCTGGACGCCGAACGAATTCATCAGGTCGAGAAATTTTTCCACCTTGCTGTCGTTGCCGGTGATCTCGATGGTCAGCGACTTGGGCTGCACGTCCACGATTTTCGCGCGGAAAATGTCCGTGATCTGCATCACCTCGGCGCGCGACTTGGAATCCACGCCGACTTTCAC
>DATCBW010000243.1:0-15570 GCA_036511615.1 Verrucomicrobiia bacterium
AAGGAACTCGCCCGGCAACTGCGCGGCTTCGTGCAAAACACACAAGGAGCCACGCTCGGCGTGACCGGCATGATCGTGTTCGTGTTCATTGCCATCATGATGTTGAGCCGCATTGAGGAAACTTTTAACGACATCTGGGGCGTCGCCCGCGGGCGCGGCTGGCTCACGCGCGTCGTGCTTTACTGGACCGCCATCACGCTGGGACCGCTGCTGCTGCTTACGGCGACAGGGTTGACCGGCGGCTCGCATTTCCAGGCGGCGAAGGATTATTTCCATCAGATGCCTCTGATCGGAAACCTTATTTTCCAACTGCTGCCGCTGCTGGTCCTTTGGCTGGCTTTTTCGATCATTTATCAAATAGTGCCGAACACCAAGGTCCGGTTTTCCGCCGCGCTCACCGGCGGGGTGGTCGCCGGCTCGCTCTGGCATCTGAACAACGTCTTCGGCTTCATCTTCGTCTCGCGCAGCATCCAGAACAGCCAAATGTTCTATGGCAAACTCTACCTCATTCCGGTGTTCATGCTGGGACTTTATTTTTCCTGGGCGATTTTGCTGTTCGGCGCGCAGGTGTCGTATGCGTTTCAAAACCGCACCGCCTACTTGCAGGACAAACTCGCCGACAACGTGAACCAGCGCGGACGCGAATTCGTCGCGCTCCGCATCATGACGCTGCTTGGCCAGCGGTTTCAAAATGGACTCCGCCCGGCGGCCGTCATCCAGCTTTCCAACGAACTGGGCGTGCCGAGCCGCCTCACCCAGCAGATTCTCCGCACGCTCGCCGCCGCGCATCTCGTCACCGAAGCCGGCGGCGCCGAGGCCGGCTACGTTCCGGCGCGCCCGCTCGACAGCATCAACGCCCATCACGTCCTGCTCGCGCTGCGCTCCGGTTCGGGCCGCGAACTGCCGGTCAACAATGCGCCCACGCTGGCCGAAATCTACGGCGAATTCGGCCGCATCGAGGAGGCCGAACGCTCCGCCGCTGAAAAAATTTCCATGCTGGCGCTGGTCAACCACACGCCGATGTCCGCCGCCCTGGCCGCGCCGGAAACCATCACTCCGGAAAAGCAAATATCCGACGCGCTCGTCGTCGAGGAAATTGCCAAGCCCAAGGAAGTCGAAACGCGCGAACCGGTGAAGCAGCCGGCAGCGGAAATTTCGCCGGAGGAAAAAATCGCGCGCCGGGAGGTCATCCGGCCCGAAGAACGCGATGTTCCGCCCTGACTCGCACTGGAAATTCATGTTGCGCAAAAAATCAAGGCCCAAAAGTTCGCCGCCCGCCGTGATGATTCTCGGCGTCGGCTCGTTCGCGCACAGCCTCGGCACGGCGCTGGCGGACGCCGGCGCGGACGTCTCAACGTATCTCACGCGCAATTACGGCCATTTCTCGCCGACGCTCGTGGGCCGGACATTTTCGCGCGACGCGTTTCCCAGTCCGGTTCCACTCCTCCGGCAAAACAAAATTGAGGTCGTCATTCCGCAGTCCATTGACTGGGCGTTGCAGCCGTGGGCGGACGATCTGGTGAAGTCCGGCGTCGGACTTTTTTCGCCGACCGGCGAGGCGATGCGGATTGAACGCGAACGCGATTTTGCGCGCGAGTTGTGCGCCAGGTTCAAAATTCCTTTTCCCAAATCGTTCGTCGCGTCGAACCGCATCGAGGCGGAAAAAATCCTTGCGCAGAATCCGCAACCGTTCGTCATCAAAAATCCGCTCTGCTCGCCGACGAGTCCGATCCATACAATTTTATGCGAGACGGTCGCCGACACGCGCGCGTGGCTGCGGCAGGTGAATTACGCCGAGGGCGTTTTTTTGCAGGAGTATCTGGGACGCGCCGAGGCCGGACACATCGCTCTCGTGAGCGGTGGCGAAATCCATTCGCTCGTCACGAATCAGGAATACAAATATGCCTTCAACGGCAACCTGGGCATCGTCGCCGGCGCGCCGCTCGGCGGAATCGTGGAACGCGATGAGAACGACAAATACGGCCTAGCGCGTGAACTGTTGCATCCGTTGTTGCCGTGGTTGCGAAAAGTGAATTATCACGGCCCGATTCAGGTGACGGCGATTAAAGTGGCACGGGCGTCCCGCCAGTGCGATGAAGTCAGGAAACACACGGGCGAGACGCCCGTGCCACCGTCCGGCCAATGGCACGTCATCGAATACAACATCCGCATCGGCGTCACGTCCGGCCCGATGATTTTGCGGATGCTGAAAAATCCGGCGGAAATTGTTCTGCGGACGGCGCGGAATGAAAAACTTAAACTGGAGTTCAATGAAAAACTAAACTTTGGCTGCTCGCTCACGCTGGCGGGCTACGGCTATCCGTTCACACAGGTGCGCGGCCCGCACCTGCCGCTGGAGATCACCGGCAAGTTGGATTGCGACGTGTGGTGGAACGAAGTCGCTCGCGGCGCGGACGGCAAATTGTTTTCCACCGGTCATCGCATCGCGGACGTGATTGCGCTCGCGCCGAAGCTGGACGCGGCAATTGCCAAGGCTTACGCGAACATCCGCAAAATCCGCGTCGTCGGCAGTTATTTCCGCACGGATGTTGGCCAAAGTTTGTGGCCGCCGGGAACAGTTTGAACTTCAGCGGATTTTCCGCGTCTGTCATGTGTTTGCCAGCGGCAAAAGACGGCGTCAATTTTAAGGGGCAGCTTTGCCGCCAGGTTTGGAAAGAAATTTAATGAGCTGCTGCCGTGCTTCAGCATCGTCCGGTTTCAGGCGGAGCGCCGCTTCGTAATACCGCACCGCTTGGTTCCTCGCCTGATTTTTTTCCCGGCTGGGATCACGAAGGATCGTATCGGCGAGCGCGGCGAGCGTTTCGGGATCGTCGGGCTGCAGCCACAAGGCTTCGCGAAAGTGCAATTCCGCGCCAGCCAGGTCGTTGGCGGATACGGACCGGACGGCCCACGCTTTTTGAAGTTTGTCCGCCATTTCCGTTCCGTCAAAACTGCGCGCGGAACAGACCAACACAACGGCAGCCAGTCCGGTCAACGCAATGATAAAGTCGGCGAGGCTGTCGCCGGAAAAAACTTTTTCCTGGCGAAGCGCGCTGAATCCCGCCACAGACAAAAACAACAATAATCCGGCCAGCAAAATGACCACGGCGTGTTTGAGCAGCAACATGGCGCAATAGGAAAGACGGCCCATTTCTTCGATGTCGCCGACTGCGACCCAGGCATCGCGATTTTTGGCGGTGATTTCCAGCCGGAACGGATTTTGCGGCGCGGTCACGATGAGTGTTTGCCATCGTCCGGCCATTTCAGGTTGCACTGTGATTTTACGTCCGGTTGTTTCTTCGACGAGTTGAATCAGGGTGTCTTGCAAATTGGTTCCGCAGCAAATAGGCACCATCAGTATTGGCAGCGTGGCGGAAAGCGGTTGGCTGACGAACGAACTGGTTGCCGTGGCCGGGCTGGCCGGGTAATTGCCCCAGGTCTGGGTGAATTCCTGTTTTGGCAATTCCGGCGGATAGCCGTCCAATACAAATGTCGCGTCGGATTTTTCATCTTTGGCCAGCTTCAACGGCGGACGGCAGACAGGCGGGAAGATGGCCTGCAATTTCGGGTCGCGCAGCAGTTCAATCAGGCTGGTGGAACTCGTGTAAGGAATCGCCAGTTGCGGCTTGTTCGACAAATAATTTGGATTGCCAGTGGCGACGAAGGCGCGGACATTCTCCTCCTGCAACAGGCTCCATCGCCGGCTCCATTGCAGATAATTTTCCATTGACTTGTAATCGCCGGTGGTCGTCCGCGAGATTTGCACCAGCCCCCAAAATAAAATTCCCACCCAGACTGCCATCGCCAGCATCACCAATTTTTGCGGCGAACGGCGGACTTCTGTGTTCTGCGCCAGGATGAACAAGCTGGCCAGGTTCGCGATGGGAACAGTTGCCAGTGTGTCGAGATAGCGGCTGCTCATTTCGCCGGCGCGTCCGTAAGCGAGACCCGCTGACTGCAAGAAGCCCCAAAACCCGAGCGCCAAAAAAAATTCAGCCGCCCTTGGGTCCTTGAAGTCGGAGCGGAAATATTTGATGGCGGTGACGGCCAGCGGCAGGCAAAGGAGAAACACCATGGTCGGCTGATCATTGAACGGCCACGCGAGATTTCCGATCAAGGCGTAAAAAAAATCCAACAACGATTTCGCTTGATACTGCTTGTCGTTTTCGACGGTGACGTTCAACGCCAGACCAATGGCAAAAATCGCCAGACTGCAACCGAGCGTTATGAGATGGCTCCGATCCATCCGTCGCTGTTTCAAAATACGAAGCAGCGCCAGTCCGGCAACGGCCAGCGACGCCAGCAGACCAGAACCCATTGTGAAGATGGACATGAATCCCGCCGCGAGGCCGCAAAACCACCAGCGGCTTCCCGGCGGACCAAACCCCAGGCCGATGATGGTGACGACCGAAAAAATTTCCAGAAAATACATGGACGATTGAAACCCGTGAATCGTGTTTTCCGCCGCATACGGCAGCGCGAAAAACGGCGCCAGCAAAAAACAAATCAGGCCCGCGTTTTTTTTGCCCGTGAACGACCAGAAGCTGTAAGCCAGTCCACAGGCAAAACCGGCGTGGATGAACGCATTGACCGTCATTTGCAGCAGCGGGTCCCACTGGCGGTTGAGCCACACCACGAACAAATCCAGCACGCGCGTGAAAAAAATCCGGTGCTCGTTGTGCGGCGCGAAAAGCGCGCTCCAGGCAAGATGTCCCTCCAGCCAGGGCTTGAACAAAAGCCTCGCCTCGTCCCATTGATCCCAATACGGAACCGCCGATCCGTAGATTTGGACGACCCAAAGTTTTGCGCCCACAACCACGGTGAATAGCGCACACAGCCAGGCCGCCAGCCGGAGTCGTGAAAAGTTCAGCTTCATGCTTCTGCGCCATGAGGCTATGGCCAAATTACCATTGCGCAAGCCGCAAGCGCGTGCGGATTTTTCGTGTCAAACGCGCCATTCATGGTTAAACAGTTCGTCCGATCCGATGAATTTGAATTCTGAAAATTTTCCGCTGCGGCCGGCGTGGACCGAGATTGACCTTGGCAAGCTGCGCCGCAACCTGCAGCTCATCCGCCGCGACCTGCCACAGGCGGTGAAACTGCTCGCCGTGGTGAAGGACGAGGCTTACGGCCACGGCGCGCTCGACGTGGCGCGCGTCGCGGTCGAGGAAGGCGCGTGGGGTTTCGGCTTGAGCACGCTCGAAGAGGCGATGACGCTGCGCGACGCGGGCATCGCCGCGCCGCTGCTGCTGCTTGGTGAAAGACGCGAAGCCGAACTCGAATGGTGCGTGGCGCACAACCTGACGGTTTGCGTGAACGAACCGCACAACGTCCGCGCGCTGGCAAAAATCGCGGCGAACTTCGGCAAACGGGTTCCGGTTCATGTCAAAATTCATACCGGCATGAGCCGTTACGGCGTGCGCTGGGACGAGGCGCTGCCGCTCATCGAAAAAATTGTCGTGGAAAAATCGTTGTCGCTCGAAGGCGTGATGACGCATTTCTCGCAGTCGGATGAAGCGGAAAAAACATTTGCCAACCTCCAGTTCGCACGTTTCAACGAAGTTCTGCGCGCGATGGAACAGCGGAACATTTTGGTGAAGCTGCGGCACACCTGCAACAGTGGTGGTTTTCTCGATTTGCCGAATGCGCACCTGGACATGGTGCGCGTGGGAATTTTGCTTTACGGCGTTTTTCCGTCGCTGGTCTGCCGGAAAATTCCCGGCATCGAACCGGTGATGTCGGTCAAGGCGCGCATCGCGGCGATTCAAAAATTGAAGCCGGGCGAAGTCGTCGGCTACGGAATGCGCTACACGGCACCGACGGAACGGCGCATCGCGATTCTGCCGATTGGCTACGGCGACGGTTTTCCGCGCGTGCGCAACGAAGGCTGCGCGCTCATTCACGGCCGGCGCGCGCCGCTCGTCGGCGGCATCGCGATGGACGCGCTGATGGTGGACATCACCGACATTCCTGAAGCACAAATGTGGGATGAAGCGGTCTTGATGGGCAGACAAGGCGGCGAAGAAATCACCGTGCGTGACATAGCGACGCTGAAAAATTCCGTGACCTACGACGTGCTGACAAGCTGGCGGCTGCGGCTGCGACGGAAATCCGTGAACGGCGAAAGCCGGTTGCAGCGCCACCTTTGAACCTGCGGCTGCAAGGTGATTTTTGACTGCGCTGTCGCAGCTGCGATCTTCCAGCGCAGTCAAAAATTTTCCCGCCGAAACCTGTCTTGAAAAATGTCCCTTCCGGCGGTCGGGGATGGACAAAACTTGAACCTTGAACCAACATTCGTCCACCGCTTGGAGCCGTTCTCCGCGCGGATCAAAAGCGTGAGCCGTTTTTTTACCTTGCGGGCGCTGGACGTTCAATTGCATCGCGTGTGCGATGATTTGAGCGGTGTTTTGCTTTTGCCGATGCTCATTTTCAGTCCGTGGGCGTTTGGCACCACGCAGCCCTGGTCCATCTGGTGCATGAATCTGGGCGGCTACGCGCTCGGCATTTTGCTGCTGGCAAAACTTTTCATCCGCAAGGCCAAAGGATATCCCGCGCCGCGCTGGGACAGGTTTTCCTCGCGTTCGGGGACGTTGTCACGACATCGTCATCCGGCCACGCGCCTGCTCACGCGCACGCTGGCGGTGCTGACGCTGGCGGTGCTGGCGGAAATCCTGATCAGCGCGTTGAACGTGGCCGCGAATTACAACAGCGAGACACTGCTGCCAGTTTATCACCGTCATCTCGGCTGGCTGCCGCACAGCATGGACGGAGGACGGACGTGGTTGCATTTCTGGATGTATCTGGGATTGGCGGGCGCGTTCTGGGCGGTGTGCGACTGGCTGGCCGGCATGACCTCCACCGAAGAACGCACATTTCTCACCGGCACCAACAACAGCGTGGAAAAAACCGTGCCGCTGCTGCCCGCCCGGTTGCGCACGCTGCTCTGGGTGCTGTGCATCAACGGCGCTTTTCTGGGTGTGGAAGCCATCGTCCAGCGCGCGGCGGGTTCCACCAAACTGTTGTTTCTGGTGCAGCCCCGGGTGAATCCCGAAGGCCTGTCGCAATTCGGTCCGTATGCGTATCGGGCCAATGCGGCGCAATACTTCAACATGGTCTGGCCGTTGTGCCTGGGCTTCTGGTGGACGTTGCAGCGCACCGGCGGTTTGCACGGCAAATCCCGGCACTGGCTGCTGTTGTGTGCGACGATCATGGCGGCGTGCCCGGTCATTTCCACGAGCCGGGGCGGGGCGCTGGTGGCGGCGGCCATTTTGATTCTGGCTTTGATTTATATCGGGCTGACCAGTCTGATGAGTTTTGAAGGGCGTTCGCGGGACGGTTCCTTCCGCTGGGGCACGGCGGGATTGCTGCTGCTGTTTCTGGCGGTCACGATTTCGCTGGGCTGGTATTTCGGCTGGGGTTCGTTGGCGCCGCGCATGGAACAGATCGGCGAGGGCTATCAAATCCGGAACGAAATGTATTTGGCGGCGGAGCCGATGGCGAAGGATTATCCGCTGTTCGGCACCGGGGCGGGGACTTTTGCGACGGTGTTCCAGCTCTACCGCTATTCCACGGACACCTACTGGCCGGAGCAGTTGCACAATGACTGGCTGGAAATGCGCATCACGTTTGGCTGGCTGGGTTTTTTACTGATGCTGGCGGCGCTGGCGTGCGTGGGCCTGCGCTGGTTTGTGCCGGGCGGCATCAGGGGCAGCCGGCGGCTGGTGGTGCTGGCGTGGCTGGCGCTGGGCGGCTGCCTGGTTCACGCGCTGTTCGATTTTCCGTTTCAGATTCATTCCACGCTGTTTTTATTTCTGGTGATCTGCGCCATCCTTTTTGGCTTGAGCCGGAATCCGTCGGGTTCGCGGCGGTGAATCCATCAAGTTGACTCAAAATAAATGTCACCGGGGACGGCGGATGAACGGATTGATTTTCTTCGTGTCTATTCGGGGTAATTCGTGGTTTAATTTCCCAGCATGAATCTGTCGCATTTGTCCATTTTGCTCGGCCTCGGCATGGGGCTGCCGCAAGTGTATGGCCTGGCCAAGCCGGCGCAATTTTCCGCCGCCGTCAAAAAATTTCCGCGCAACCTGGCCGCCGGCGTCGTGCTGATGCTGCTTGGCACGGCGTGGTTCGACTGGAACGTGAACAACGAGCCCATCGCGGATTTTTCCGCGTTCAAGCCCTACATGATGACGGGCTTTGCGGCGGTGGGCGTGCTGTCGTGCGTCTTCATCCAGGATTTTCTGGCGGTGCGCGGACTGGCGGTGGTTTTTCTGCTGCTGGGAAAACTGATGGTGGACACCGGAAGTCCATGTTTGCCAACCATCCTATTTCAAGCACAACAAGGTGAATCCTCATGGGTTCTGGTGATTCAAATTTGGGCCTACATTTTAATCGTCGCCGGCATCTGGTTCACGGTCACGCCGTGGAAACTGCGCGATTTCCTGAACTTCGCGACGGCGAACGAGACGCGCGTGCGTGTCGGCAGCGCCGTCCGGCTGGCGTTTGCGGCGTTTGTCCTGATCCTCGGCCTGACCGCGTTCCGCGCGATGTGACATGAACCTGTCCGACTTCCGCGAAGATTACCGTCGCGGCGCGCTGGACCGCGCGGCGCTGGAGGCGAATCCCATCGCGCAGTTTGAATCGTGGTTCCGCGACGCGACCGGCGAACAATCGCAAAGCCGCTGGCGGAAAATCGGCATCGCACTGTTCAAACTCTGGAGCGCCATTCTCAATCATCGTCCCGCCGACATCAACGCGATGACGCTCGCCACAGTGGGCCAGGACGGCAAGCCTTCCACGCGCACGGTGCTGTTGAAATCGGTGGACGAACGCGGCTTCATTTTTTTTACGAACTACGACAGCCGCAAAGGCCGGGAACTCGCCGAAAATCCCAACGCCGCGCTGACATTTTTCTGGCCGGATTTGGAACGGCAGGTCTGCGTGGCGGGAACGGTCACGAAGTTGTCATCGGCGGAGTCAGAAACTTATTTCAAATCCCGTCCGCGCGGCAGCCGGCTGGCGGCGTGGGCGTCAAATCAAAGCGAAGCCGTTCCCGACCGCGCGACGCTCGAAGCGAAGTGGCGCGAACTGGAAAAAAGATTTCCCAACGACGTTCCGCTGCCGCCGAACTGGGGCGGTTTCATCCTGAAACCGGAGCGCATTGAATTCTGGCAGGGCCGGCCCAGCCGTTTGCACGACCGTTTCAACTACGCGCGGCAGGCAGACGGGTCATGGAAGATTGAACGGCTTTCACCCTGACGGTTTGAAGCAATCAAAACGGCACGCCGAACATCTCCAAGCCGCCGCCGGGATTTTCAACCATCAGAATTTGTAGGAAATGCCCGCAACAAGCTTGGCATCGTTTTTCAGACGGCCAGCCGCCGGAATCCGGTTGTAGGAATCATCCAGATAGGTTTTCAGGCTGAAGGATTTGGTGATGGAGGTTTCCACGCCGATCTCACAATTCACGACATAGTTGTCCAGCTTGTCCACCTGCGAGGTCACCTCGACATTCTGCCAGAGACGGGCGCGGTCGTTGAATTTATGCTCGAACCGCTCGGCCAGACGGCCCGTGGCGAAAGATTCACTCTTGCTGCCGGTGCGTTGAATCTCCTCGCCGGCACCGGCTTCCATGGCAAGCGTCGTGCTGGTTTCCTTGATCAAATAATAGCCTGCGCCGGGGCCGATGGTGAAGCGATAATCCAGATCGGCCACAATGTCACGCAGGCCTTCGGCGCGGAGATAACCGTAGAAACGATCGCTGAACAAGTGGTTCCATTGGCCAAACGCCTTGTAGTTGTTGACCGTGTCCGCAGAATCCTGGGTGCCGTAGGAGGCTCCGGCACCAAGGGAGTATTCGTTGACCGGCATCTTCTTGTCAGTTTGAAAAACAACGGTGAACAACATGGTGTCGCTGTTGCCGCGGGTCAGGGTCAGGCCGGCGGAAACGGAACTTTTCCAAGGATACTTGACCTCCGCCTTCAACTCCGGCTTGCCGGACGCCGTCGCACCGGCGGGTTTCGCGACCGCCTCCGTTTTCGTCACAATATTCGTCACGGTGACAATGTTGGTTACTGTCATCGTCACGACATTGGTCACCGTCACGACGTTGGACTGCGCCAGGGCGTTGACTGAAAATGCCGCCAAAATTCCGGCGACAACGACAATCATTCTGCTCAATTTCATAAAATGAGCGTGCATGGAATTACATTCGCACGCCGCAGGCAAGCCCGAACCGCTTTTAATTTCAAACATTTTCGCTGACGGAATTTTCCGTGTCCTCGCTGATGACCGGCGCGACGGCCTGAAGCTTGTCGCCGGCATCGAGGTTGACGAGTTTCACGCCCATGGTGTTGCGGCCAGTCTCGCGGATGTCCCTTACATTCGTCCGCACCATCTGGCCACCGACGGTGATGAGCATGATTTCGTCGGTGTCGCGCACGGTGAGCGCGCCGACCACGCCGCCGGTTTTGTCGCCGGTCTTCATCGTGATGATGCCTTTGCCGCCGCGCGACTGGACGCGGTATTCGTCAAACCCGGTGCGTTTGCCGATGCCGTTTTCGCCCGCGACGAGCAGCGCCGCGTCCGGGACCACGATGGCCGCCGCCACGAGTGCGTCGCCGGCTTCGAGATTGATTCCGCGGACGCCGCCAGCAGCGCGGCCCATCGAGCGCACATCGGATTCATGGAAGCGGATGCTCATGCCGTCCTTGGTGATGAGCACCACGTCGTCACCCGGATCGCTCTCGCCGGTGCTGCCGCGCGTGAGTTTCACGTCAATGAGCGTGTCGTCTGGTTCGATGCCGATGGCGATGATGCCGCCTTTGCGGACGTTGGAAAATTCATTGAGCGAGGTCTTTTTAACCGTGCCCTGCCGCGTGGCAAAGAACAATTCACCGGACTGCGACCACGTCACGTCCTCCTTGTTTTCGTTCGTCTTGGAAAGGATGCGGATGAGCGCGGCGACTTTTTCGTTCGCCTTCAATTCGAGCAGATTTGCGATGCTGCGGCCTTTGGCGGCGCGGCCCATGTCGGGAATTTCATGCACGCGCTCGACATACACGCGGCCCGTGTTCGTGAAGAACATCAAATAATCGTGCGTGCTCGCAGTGAACAGATGTTCCACGAAATCATTGTCCTCGGCGGTCTCGCCTTCGCGCGTGGTCATGCCGATGACGCCCTTGCCGCCGCGGCGCTGCGCGCGATACTGGCTGACGTTCGTGCGCTTGAGCAGGCCGTTGTGCGTGAGCGTGATGATGACACCTTCGTTCACGATCAAATCCTCAATGGCGATCTCGCCTTCGTCGGGAACGATTTCGGATTTGCGCGGCGTGGCGTGCTTTTCCTTGATCTCGTGCAGTTCCTGTTTGATGATCGCCATCACGCGCGATTCCTTGGCGAGAATGTCGAGCAAATCCTTAATGACTTCGAGCAGCGCCTTGTATTCGCGATCAATTTTGTCAATTTCCAGCCCGGTCAACTGATACAAACGCAGTTCCAAAATCGAATCCACCTGCCGCTCGGTCAGCGCGTAACGGCCCGCTTCCAGACGAGCTTCGCTGCGGATAAGCACGCCCCACTGCTCCACCTGCGACCGCGACCACTCGAACGCGAGCAGCTTGATTTTCGCCTCGTCCCGCGTCTTGCTGGAACGGATGATGTGGATGAACTCATCAAGGTTCGACAACGCGATGATGTAGCCTTCCAGCAGTTCGGCGCGCTCCTCGGCTTTCTTCAATTCAAAGCGCGTGCGGCGCAAGATGACCTCGCGGCGGTGCTCGATGTAGCACTGGATGATTTCCTTGAGATTGAGCGTCTTCGGGCGGCCATGATCAATCGCCAGCGCGTTCACGCTGAACGAAACCTCCAGTTGCGTGCGCTCAAAAAGGTTCGCAATGACGACCTTCGGAATGCCCTCGCGCTTGAGTTCGATGACCAGCCGGCAATGCTCGTCCGATTCATTGCGCATCGCGGAAATGTCCGTGATGATCTTTTCGTTCACGAGATTCGCGATCTGTTCTTCCAGATTGGCGCGATTGACGTTGAACGGAATTTCCGTAACGACGAGCTGCTCGCGGTTACCCTTCAATTCCTCAGCTCCGACGCGCCCGCGCAATTTCACGCTGCCCTTGCCGGTCGTGAAATAATTCTTGATCCCTTCCACGCCGCAGATGACGCCGCCGGTTGGAAAGTCCGGGCCTTTGATGAATTTCATCAACTCCGGAATCGTGATGCCAGGTTTGTCAATCTGCGCGCAAATGCCGTCAATCACTTCTCCGAGGTTGTGCGGCGGCATGTTTGTCGCCATGCCGACGGCGATGCCGGTGCCGCCGTTGACGAGCAGGTTCGGAAACGCTGCGGGAAAAACCGTCGGCTCGGTGCGCGTCTCGTCGTAGTTCGGAACGAAATCCACCGTGTCCTTTTCCATGTCCTCCATGAGCACCGCGCCGAGGTGCGTGAGCCTGGCCTCGGTGTAGCGCATGGACGCCGGTGGATCACCCTCGACCGAACCGAAATTGCCCTGGCTGTCCACCAGCCGTTCGCGCATCGCCCACGGCTGCGCCATGTGAACCAACGTCGGATAAATCGCCTGGTCGCCGTGCGGATGATAATTGCCCATCGTCTCGCCGACGATTTTGGCGCACTTGAGATGCTTGCGCGTCGGCATCACGCCGAGTTCATTCATCGCAAACAAAATGCGGCGCTGCGAAGGCTTGAGTCCGTCGCGCACGTCCGGCAGCGCGCGCGAAATGATCACGGACATCGAGTAGTCAAGAAACGAATTCTTGATCTCGTCCGCGACGTTGATCTTGGAGATTTTTTCGCCTTGCGAGTAAGCGCCGCCGCCCGGTTTTGGTTCCGGCGTCGGCGGATTGGGTCCAATTTCGTCTGGCATGATGGGGATTCGGGAAAAATTTACGGCAGATTACACGTCGAGGTTGCGGACGTTGAGCGCGTTGTCCTCGATGAACTGCCGGCGCGGCTCAACTTCGTCACCCATGAGCTTCACGAACATTTCCTCGGCTTCGACGGCGTCGGTGAGGTCAACGCGCAACAGCTTCCGGTTCACCGGATTCATCGTGGTGTCAAAAAGCTGCTTCGGATTCATTTCGCCCAGCCCCTTGAAACGCTGGATGGACAAACCGCGGCGTCCGGTTTCCTTCACCGCCGTCAGAATTTCCGGAATCGAGAACAAAGGTTTGATGGCCGCCCGGTCGCCTTCACCTTCGAGGATTTCAAACAGCGGCTTGTCCTGCCCGGCGTAATGCTCGACGCTGAAACCTTTTTTGGCCAGCTTGCCGAGCAAATCCGTGATGGCCTTGCTTTCGAGGTGCAGGTCGGAAATTTTCGCGCGCCGCGTCGGGCCGTCCTTCTTGCGCTCGACTTCCGTGTCGCCGCCAAAAAGGTCGTTGTTTGCGGCCTTGAATTCGTCCACCGCCTCGTTGTTCAGGAAATAATGGACGGTTTCGTCGTTGCCATCGCGCACTTTGATCATGAACTGCGGCAGCGTGCCGTCCTTCGCGCGTTTGTCCACGTAATCCCCGAAGTCGCCGCCCAGCCGGCGGATGTAGGTCGCGTGCTTGTCGAGCGATTCGAGCAGCGTCAGAATCTCCTCCAACTGTTTTGGCGTGAACTCGCGGCCGTCGGAAAGATTTTTCAACTTCACCTCTTCCGTGCCGTTTTGCAGCAGCAGCCGGTTGAGCTGAAGATCATCGTCAATGTAGTCGGTCTTTTTCTTCCGCGTGACGCCATAAAGCGGCGGCTGCGCAATATAAACAAAACCCTGCTTTACCAACTGCGGCATCTGGCGATAGAAAAACGTCAGCAACAGCGTGCGGATATGCGAGCCGTCCACGTCGGCGTCCGTCATGATGATAATTTTGTGATAGCGCAATTTGTCCAAGACAAACGCGCCTTCGCCCTCGCCATTTCCGATGCCGGTGCCGATGGCGGTGATCATCGTCCGGATTTCGTTGTTCTGAAGCACCTTGTCGAGCCGCGCCTTTTCCACGTTGATGAGCTTGCCGCGAATCGGCAGAATCGCCTGGAACTTTCGGTCGCGCCCCTGCTTCGCCGAACCGCCGGCCGAGTCACCCTCGACAATATAAAGCTCGGTGTTTTCCGGGTCACGGTCCGAACAATCCGCCAGCTTGCCCGGCAAACCACCACCGGTCAGCGCAGATTTGCGGACAGCTTCGCGGGCCTTGCGCGCGGCCTCACGGGCGCGGGCCGCGGTCAAACCTTTATCAATGATGCGCTTTGCAATCGGCGGATTCGCGTCAAAGTAGCTCATCAGCCCTTCATAGCTCACCGAACCGACAATGCGCTCCACTTCCGGCGAGAGCAGTTTCACCTTGGTTTGCGATTCAAACTTTGGATCGCTGTGCTTCACTGAAATCACCGCCGTCAAACCTTCCCGCACGTCGTCGCCGGTGATCTGCGGGTCTTTCTCCTTCAACAGTTCATTTGACTTTGCATATTGGTTGATCGCGCGTGTCACGGCGCTGCGAAAACCGGACAAATGCGTCCCGCCATCGGGATTGTGAATCGTATTCGTGTAGCAGAGCACCTGGTCGTTGTAGCTGTCGTTGTATTGCAGCACGACCTCGACGTGAACCTCGATGTCCTTGTCGTCCAGTTTTTCCTTCGTTTCCTTGCGGAACGAAATCGGCTTGGGATGCAGCGGCTCCTTGCTCTTGTTGAGCTGCTTGACGAATTCCTCGATGCCGTTCTTGTAATAAAATCTCTCCGGTTCAGCGGATGTCTTGCGTTCGTCTGCAAAAATAATTTCCAAGCCGGAATTCAAAAACGCCAGTTCGCGCAACCGTTGCGCGATGATGTCGGACTTGAATTCCACCGTCTCCCGAAAAATTTCCGAATCCGGCATGAACGTGATCAGCGTGCCGGTAGTTTTCGTTTTGCCGATGACATGAAGTTTTTGGACCGTCTTGCCGCGTTCAAACTCCATGTGATGCACCTCGCCCTCGCGCGATACTTCGACTTCAAACCATTCGCTCACCGCGTTGACGCATTTCGCGCCGACGCCGTGGGTGCCGCCGGAAAATTTATAGCCGCCCTGACCGTATTTGCCGCCGGAATGCAATGTCGTCAAAACCAGTTCCACGCCGGGCAGACCGGATTCCTTGTTGATGGCCACCGGAATGCCGCGCCCGTTGTCGCGGATGGAGATCGAGCCGTCCACATGAATCGTCACCTCGATTTTGTCGCAATGGCCGGCGAGATGTTCATCCACGGAATTGTCCAGCACCTCGCTCACACAATGATGCAGCGCCCGCTCGTCCGTGCCGCCGATATACATGCCCGGCTTCTTGCGCACGGCCTCCAGCCCCTTGAGCTGGCTCAAATCGTCCGCGCCGTATTTGCCGTCCGCAATCCGGTCAGCCGCCGGATTTTTTTCTTCGATGGAATCCTCAATCGTCGCCATAAAAATGAATTTTGCCAGCGCAATTTTACGCCGGTGAACCGACAAAAAATGTAATAAAAAAAGCCGTTTTTCACAATGTTTATTTGGGGAAATTCCGGCCAAAAAACACCAGCGGTTGTGGC
>DATCBW010000244.1:0-3083 GCA_036511615.1 Verrucomicrobiia bacterium
AATGATGATGAAAGTCATGCAGCCGCAGGCGATGGCCGGGCGTTGGCAGCATGATCTGGAAACCCGGCTGAGCCTCTCCGCAGCGCAAACCCAAAAAATCGGGCCGATCATCATGGACGGAATGAAGACCTTTGGTTTGACCCTGCACGACCAGATGGGACTGGCGCTTTCCAATTGCAACGCGCGCATCGCGCTGGAACTGACCCCGGAGCAGAAGATCAAGTTCGCGGAAATTGAGAAGGAGCAGCAGGGTTTTATCCGCTCCCGGTTTGACCAGCAAAATCCGGCAAACCCGCCGTAACATTTCCCCATTTACGTTGTCATAACCAACAACGGACAAACAAAACAACCAAAACAGAAAATCATCATGAAAAGAATACAACGGTTCGCGTTCATGGTCGCAGCGGCCCTGACCTTGACATTGGGCGGCCAGGCGGTGGCGCAACCGCAGGGCGGCTTTGGCGGCGGTCCCAGCGGCGGTGGCGGTCCGGGCGGCGGCGGCATGAACTTTCAAAACATGACCCCCGAGGAGATGCAAAAGATGCTGCAGCAGCGAATTCTCGACTCGTATCGTGAACAGATGGACGTCACCAACGACGCCGACTGGAAGCTCATCGCGGACAGAATTGCCGCCGTGACGGAAGCCCGCACGGCCACCATGGCCGATGGCGGCGGCATCGGCGGCATGATGGGCTTTGGTGGAATGCGCGGCGGGCGTGGTGGCGGTGGTGGCGGTGGCGGCGGCGGGCGTGGCGGCGGCTTTCAAGCCTTGTTTGGCCAGCCGAGTCCCGAGTCGGAGGCATTGCAGAAGGCGATTGATGCCAATGCGCCGGCTGCCCAGCTCAAAACACTGCTTGCCAAACTTCAGGCCGTTCACAAGGAAAAGCTCGCTAAACTTGACCAGGCGCAGGACGACTTGCGCGCCGTGCTCACGACGCGTCAGGAGTGCATCGCCGTCATGGGCGGTTTGTTGAATTGACCATTTCTTTCGTTTGCAAGTCGAACGCGGCGCTTTGGTGGCCGGGCAGCCGTCTCATCTGCCCGCGCCATCGCCGTCAGCGCCAGAGGATCTTCATATCAACATTTGCACCAAAGCGCTCGTTGGACAGGCAAGATGCCGGTCCTACTTTTGCAGCGCGGCGCGGACGATGCGGCATTCACCGTAGCCGTATCTGCCGGCAAGCGATTCCACCACGCCGCCGAGATTGCCGAAGCCGTATTGTTTGAACGCCGCTACGATGTCGCGTTGCGCTTCAGCCGAGACCAAGGAATTCACGTCAACCGGCTCGCCCGCAAGCATCGCTTCTTCGAGGTGCGTGTAAATGGTGCCATCCTTGAAACCGCGAACGCGCGCGATTTCGGAAACCGTTTTGCCCTGCCGGAAAAAATGCAACGTCTCGCGCACGGTGTCCGTGAGCCGCGCACGGCGCTGAACCGGCGCGTCGGCTTCAACAAATGAATCGTCGGCAAAAATCTGGCGCGAGTTGGATTGCAGGTGCGCCGCGATCTCGCGCAGAAAAATTTCGCCAAACTCCCGCAGTTTTTTCTCGCCCACGCCGCTGATGCGCGAAAACTCCGCGCCGTTCTGCGGATAAAACCGCGCCATCTGGCGCAACGCCACGTCGGAGAAAATGATGTAAGGCGGCACGGCGCGTTCGTCGGCGAGTTGTTTGCGGAGCGCGCGGAGTTTCTCGAACAACGCCTCGTCACAGGCGATTTCGCCGGCGCGATGTTTTTGCGGTTCGGTCGGCGCGACGGGTTTGGTGAGCATGATTTTTTGCCGCAATTTCAGCGCCGCGCGTCCGGCGTCCGTGAGTTCGATGACGCTGAACTTTTCCGTGTTTTGAAACAGAAACCCCAGTCGCACCAGTTCGCGGCCAATCGCGCCCCACTCGGCGCGGTCGTGTTCGCCGCCGATGTTGTAAGTGGAAAGTTCGTGGTGGTCGAACTTGCGGATTTTTTCCGTGTCCGCGCCGGTCAGCACTTCCACGACGTGGTTCAAGCCCATGCCAAAACCGTTTTTCTCGCGGATGCGATAGACGCAGGAAAGAAATTTCTGCGCGGCGCGCGTGCCGTCCCAAGTGGCGCGCGGCGAAAGGCAGTTGTCACAGCCGGCGCAGTTGGCGTTTTCGGTAGGGCTGAGCTGTCGGTCAGCCGGGACGCGCGACAGCGCGTCCCCACCGTTGTTTGGGTTAAATTTTTCGCCAAAATAGCCAAGCAAAAATTCCCGGCGGCAGCTCGCCACTTCGGCGTAGTGAATCATCTGCTCCAGTTGTGCGCGGGCGATTTCGCGTTCCTTCGGGTCGGGCTTTTCGTCAATGAAACGCATCTGCTTCACGCGGTCGCCGGGGCTGAAGAGCAATAGACATTCACTCGGCAAACCGTCGCGACCGGCACGGCCGGTTTCCTGATAATAGCCTTCGATGTTTTTCGGCAGATCGTAGTGAATGACAAAACGCACGTTCGGCTTGTTGATGCCCATGCCGAAAGCAATGGTTGCACAAACGACGCGCGCCTCGTCGCGCAGAAATTTTTCCTGGTTGCGCGAACGCCCGTCGCCTTCCATGCCCGCGTGATATGGCAGCGCGATGACGCCGTCCTCGCTCAATTTCCGCGCAATTTCCTCGGTGGTCTTGCGCGCCTGGCAATAAATGATGCCGCTCTCGCCTTTGCGCGACTTGATGAACGAAAGGATTTGCTCGTAAGCGCCGGATTTTGCCGCGACGCGATAAGTCAAGTTTGGCCGGTTGAAACTGGCGAGGTAACAGGCGGGCGAACGCAGATGAAGTTGCTTCACGATGTCCTCGCGCACGCGCTCGGTCGCGGTGGCCGTGAGCGCCATCATCGGGACTCCGGGAAACTGGTCGCGCAGGATTTTGAGCTGCCGGTATTCCGGGCGGAAGTCGTGGCCCCATTCGCTGACGCAATGCGCTTCGTCAATCGCGAAAAGATTCACGTTCCACTTTTTCAAGTCGTCGAGGAAGCCGGACAACATCAGCCTTTCCGGCGCGACGTAGAGCAGGCGGAATTCGCGGTTGTGCAAACCGCGCAGACGCGGACGCGATTCGCCGGCATTGAGCGAC
>DATCBW010000245.1:0-25199 GCA_036511615.1 Verrucomicrobiia bacterium
GGCGGTGCGAAGCAAAACCAGTTTCTCGTCTGGTCGTTGAAGGATTTTCATTCGCAACGGCCGCCGGCCACGCTCACCACCGCGCGCTCGAAAGAAATCGCCGACGCGCTGGAAATCAAGGACCCGACGGCGGACGCGCGCTGCACTTCCTGCCACGCACCGCTGGCTTCCGTCCCCGAAAACCGGCGCGGAGAAAATTTCAAGGTGAGCGAGGGCGTTTCGTGTGAAAGCTGCCACGGCCCGGCGGAAAACTGGCTGCGTTCGCACACGCGCACGGATTACACGCGCGCCGACCGCACGGCGGCGGGAATGCGCGACCTACAAAATCTTTACGTCCGCGCCAACGTCTGCGTCGCGTGCCACCAGAATGTGGACGCCGACATTCTCAAGGCCGGCCACCCGGAACTGATGTTTGAACTCGACGGCCAGAGCGTGGCCGAACCGAAACATTGGAGCGCGGAGAAAAATGGCAACGGCGCGCAAGCATGGCTGGTCGGGCAGGCCGTCGCGCTGCGCGAAATGAGCTGGCAACTATATTTAGCTGGTCCTAGCTCGAATTCTCCGGAAATAGTTAAGTCTCCTGCTGCTGATCGTTATTTCGGTCTCGCGCCCTTGATTTCGAAGATTTCGGAAGTGCTTGGAATTCCAACACCAGAACCAGTGAAGAACAACGGGGTGGGTTTCAAGAATGCACAAGTTTGGAGCGACAAAGTCGCAATTGCTGCGGCGGGTATGGATTGGTCGGATGTAACGACCCGCAAATTTTTATATGCGCTGGCTTCAAGCACAGATTTCCACGACACGTCCGTTGCACAGCCGTTGCAAGCCCACCGTGCCGAGCGTTTGGTTCTCGCGCTCGACCGCCTTGTCGCCGCGCTGCCGGAATTGAAAAACAACGAGCCGGTGCAGTCCGCGCTCAACCAGTTGTTCCAGCTCGCACAGTCCATTCCGGACTTTGATTCCGCAAAGTTCGCCGCCGCGCTGGAAAATTTTTCCCGCGCACTGGCGCGACAGTAAAAATGCGTCCGTTCTGTTGCGCGCCGCTTTCGGGAACATCCAACCGGACTGGCTTTGAAAATTGAGCGTTGAAAAACGACGGCGGCTGAAAACTGACGCTGAAAAGAAACTGCTGCGCGAGGCCTGACGGCAATCCGTTTCAAATTTCAAAATTCGGGTTGTCTTTCTCCGCCTGCTTGACTCGGCCGAACGAAAGCTTTTCCCAGATGCGTTCGTGGACGTAATACAGGCCGACCTTGGTGAACAGTTCCACGCCGCTGATGGTGAACGCCCATTTCAATTTTCCCGTGATGAGAAAGGAAATGATCAGCGTGTCCATGCTGCCGGTGAGACGCCACGAGACAGCTTTGACGAAACTGCGATAATGTTTGTCGGCCATGCCGCGACACAATAGGCAAGCCCGCTGCGGAGTCAAACAAAGTTCATATCGAATAATCGTCGGAGAAAATCTTCACGTTCTTCAGCTCCACAAAAACCTCCTCGCCGGCTTTCGGCTGCAACTGCTGGAATTCCTCCTTGCTCAACTGCGCCGAGAATTGTCCACCACCATCAAGCCGCTCCAATTCAAGGTTGGCCAGCGGCCCAGCGGCATTGCAACGGACGACGCGCGCAGGAAAAGTCTTCTGGCCGTTGGCGTCGCGCGTGATGCGAATGTCATGCGGACGCACGAATGCAACCGCATCCGTGTCCGTTTCACCGGCGGTTTCCGGCACGGCAAATTCTGTTTCGCCAATCGTCACCGTGCCTTCGCGGACACGTCCGCTGAACAAATTGACGTTGCCAAGAAAATCATAAACGAACGGCGATGCGGGATGATCGTAAATTTCCTCCGGCGTGCCGATTTGCTCAATTTTTCCGTCCCGCAAAATGGCAACGCGGTCGGCAACCTCAAGCGCCTCCTCCTGATCGTGCGTCACAAATAACGTCGTGATATGTATTTCATCGTGCAATTTTCGCAGCCAGCGGCGTAATTCCTTCCGCACTTTTGCGTCGAGCGCCCCGAATGGTTCGTCAAGCAACAATACTTTTGGCTCCACGGCCAATGCGCGGGCGAGCGCAACGCGCTGGCGTTGCCCGCCGGAGAGTTGCGATGGAAACCTTTTGGCAAGCGGTTCGAGTTGGATCAATTTCAAAAGTTCGCCGACCCGTTCGCGGATTTTTGTCTCGCTTGGCCGCGTTGTTTTCGGACGCACGCGCAAGCCAAAGGCGATATTTTCAAAAACGCTCAAATGCCGGAACAGCGCATAATGTTGAAACGCAAAACCGGCCTTGCGCTGGCTCGCGGGAATTTGTGTCACGTCCTCGCCGTAAAATAGAACCTGCGCGTCGCCGGGGTCGGGAAATTCCAGGCCGGCAATCGTGCGCAGCAGCGTGGTCTTGCCAGAGCCGGACGGACCGAGCAGCGCGACCAATTCACCGGACTCGACCTTGAGGCTCACGCCGTCAAGCGCGGTGAAACTGCCGAATTTTTTTGTGACGTTTTTGACTTCGACACTCATAAATGTTCATCCGACTTTTTTTCCAATCGGCACGGGCGTAAAGGCCGTTCCGCGCAACGCGGTATTTTTGTGTTCAACCCACGTTTTCAAAATGAGCGTAACGAGCGCGAGAAATGTCAGCAGCGACGCCACGGCGAACGCGCCTGTGGTATTGTTCGATTCATACAAAATCTGGACGTGCAGCGGAATCGTGTTCGTCAGGCCCTGAATGTGGCTGCTGACGACCGAAACCGCGCCAAACTCGCCCATTGCGCGCGCGTTGCACAAGATCACACCGTAAATCAGACCCCATTTAATGTTCGGAACCGTCACGCGCCAGAAGGTCTGCCAGCCGTTGGCGCCGAGCACCCGCGCAGCCTCCTCCTCGATGCGGCCCTGCGCCTGCATGAGCGGAATCAATTCGCGCGCGACAAACGGAAACGTGACGAAGATTGTAGCCAGAACAATTCCAGGCACGGCGAAAATGATTTTCATGTTGTCTGAAAACCGCGAGCCAAACCAGCCCTGTGCGCCGAAAACCAGAACGTAAATCAAACCGGCGATCACCGGCGAGACGGAAAATGGCAAATCAATCAGCGTGAGCAGGATATTTTTGCCGCGAAAATCGAATTTTGCAATCGCCCACGCCGCCGCGACGCCGAAAACGCAATTGAGCGGGACGGAAATCCCGGCGGCGATCAAAGTCAATTTGATTGCGCTCAACGTTAGCGGGTCGTGGAGCGTTTGAAAATAGAAGCCAAAGCCCTGTTGCAAGGCCTCCGCAAAAACGGAAACCAGCGGCACAACCAGAAACAGCGCCAGGAACGCCAGCGCGATTCCAATGAGCAGCCGCCGCACGAATGGCGGTTCGCTCATGCGGCGCGGCGCGTTGATTTTTTCGGCGGCGGTCATGCTAGATTATTTGTGTTATGACGATTGCTCCACCATTGCAGCAGGTTGACGGCAAGCAGCAGCAGGAATGAAACGACAAGCATCATGACGGCCAAGGCGGTCGCCTTGGCATATTGAAAACCGTCGATCTCGTTCATGATGAGCAGCGGGACGATCTGCGTCTTCATCGGGATGTTGCTGGAAATGAAAACGACCGAGCCGTATTCGCCGAGCGCGCGTGCAAACGCCAGCGCAAAGCCGGTGAGCAGCGCCGGTGTCAGCGTCGGAAATATGACGCGCCAGAAAATCTGCCACCGGTTCGCGCCGAGGCTCGCGGCGGCGTCTTCGAGTTCGGGGTCAAAATCTTCCAGCACGGGCTGGACGGTGCGAACAATAAATGGCAGGCCGATGAACGTGAGCGCGACGAAAATTCCGAGTTGCGTGTAGGCGATTTTAATTCCCAACGGCGTGAACAATTGACCAATCCAGCCGTTCGGCGCGTAAAGCGTCGCCAGCGTGATGCCCGCGACGGCGGTCGGCAGCGCGAACGGCAAGTCCACGATTGCGTCCACAAATTTTCTTCCAAAAAAATTATAACGCACCAGAACCCACGCGACGATCAAACCGAAAACCGCATTGACCAGCGCTGCGAAAAACGACGCGCCGAAGCTCAAGCGATACGCCGCCAGCGCCTGCGGCGAAAAAACGGTGTGCGAAAATTGCGCCCACGTCAGCGTGCTGGTTTTGATGAACACCGCCGACATCGGAATCAACACAATAAGGCCAAGGTAAAACAAAGTGAAGCCGAGCGTCAGTTTGAAGCCCGGCAACACTCTGAATTTTTTAGCTCCAATTTGTTTGGTCGCCACGATGATTATCGGTTCAAGGCTGGAAAATCTGGTCGAAAACGCCGCCGTCGGCGAAATGGGTTTGCTGTGCCTTCGCCCAGCCGCCAAATTCCTGGTCAACCGTGACCAGTTTCAATTGCGTAAAATTGGCGGCGTATTTCACGGCGATGGCGGCATTGCGCGGGCGGTAAAAATTTTTCGCCGCGATTTCCTGGCCTTCGTCCGAATTAAGATAATTCAAATACGCCGTGGCAACTTCCATCGTGCCGTGGCGCTTTGCATTTTTGTCAACGACCGCGACCGGTGGCTCGGCCAGAATGCTCAACGACGGCGTGACGATTTCAAATTGGTCCGCGCCAAATTCCTTTTCCGCTAAATGCGCTTCGTTCTCCCATGCGAGCAAAACGTCGCCGATGCCGCGCTGTGCGAACGTGATGGTCGAGCCGCGCGCACCGGAATCGAGAATCGGAACATTTTTGTAGAGCTTCGTGATGAAGTCCTTCGCCTTCGCGTCGTCGTGGCCGTAAGTTTCCAGCGCGTAAGCATAAGCCGCGAGATACGCCCAGCGCGCGCCGCCGGAAGTTTTTGGATTCGGCACGATGACGGAAACGCCGGGCTTCACGAGGTCGTCCCAATTTGTAATTCCCTTTGGATTTCCCTTGCGGACGAGAAACACAATGGTCGAGGTGTAAGGCGTGCTGTTGTGCGGTAAACGCCTTTGCCAGTCGGCGGGAATCTCGCCCGTTTTTTCGGCAATGGCGTTCACGTCATACGCCAGTGCGAGCGTAACGACGTCGGCTTCGAGTCCGTTGATGACCGACTGCGCTTGTTTTCCGGAACCGCCATGCGACATATTAACGACCACATCGTCGCCGGTTTTGGCCTTCCAGTATTTGGCGAACGCAGCGTTGTATTCCTGATACAACTCACGCGTCGGATCGTAGGAGACGTTGAGCAGTTTGACTTCCTTCGCGCTTGCGGAAATCGCGAGCGACGAGGCCAGCAGAATTTTGAGAAATGTTTTCATGTTGTTTGTATTTTTGAACGGATTTGAATTAAAACTTGTATTGCAGGCCGAGCGAAACCACCTGATGTTCAAAGTTGCGGTAGTCCGATGACAGCGCCAGATTGCCTGCCGGCAGATTGTTCAGGGCGTTTTTGCCAAAGTCATAAGTGTAAGCCAGGTTGGCACTGAAATGGGTGTTGAAGGCGTAGGTCACGCCGGCGGAAACCTCATATTCCACATCATCCCGCAGGCTTGAATTCTGTGAGCTCACTGTCACTCCATTTTCATTGCCCCCGGTATAGTCAGCCTCCAGAACCTTGCCGCCCAAGTCCAATCCCAGTTGCTTGGTCGCCTTCCAGTGGTAGGTCAGGGCGTAGGTGCTGTCCAGATACGGCACTTTGCCGGTGCTGGAAACCCACTGCCACTGCTTGTAATTGAACGTCACCGTCTGGCTGGGCGTCAGGGTCGCCGTCAGGACGGCCTCGCCGTAATACTTGACCGGATTATGATCATTGACTGGTGCCAGGGAATTGTAGCTGCGGAAATCCGGGCCGCCAGCCAATTTCACATTCAGCCAGCTCCACGGCTTGCCCTCCAGTCCCAGCAGCACCCGCTGATAGTCACTGGACGCATGATGATTGTCTGAATCAATCGTCCCTGGAAGCTGTTGCTGATATTGTGAGCCGTAGCGGTAGCCCAGCGTCACGGCCAGCTTCGGTGTCAGCTTGTAACCCAAATCCACGCCGCCATTCACGTCAGAACGATCCACGTAGTTTTGATAACCTTTCCACGGACTGTTCTTGGAGTTGTGCCAGTCGGTATTGAGGTCGTAATACAGCAACGAAGCCACCGGCCGGATAAAAAATTTGTCCCAATCATATTGCAGCAGCACGGTGGCGCGGTCTTGAATCTGTGCCAGCCGCTCGCGGGGGACGGCCTGGGCAAATTTGCTGCGGTATTTATCATACTGGCCAACTGCGGCTGCGCCCTGATTCAAGGCATAAATCGGAGCCTGATGGTTGCCGTCGTTGTCGAGAAAGGCGTTGACCAGCGAGTATGAAAAATCACCGGCATGGCCCTTGATCGTGTCGCCAATCTTGTGCGCGTCGTAACTCTGCGACGGAGCGTCGTGGTAAACATTGAAATCAGGCGCATAAACCAACGACAGCGTCTGCAATGTATTTGTATTTTGATTCCCCAGCAGCGGCGCGAAATTGAAGCCAACCTTCGGCGACACCGTGGAGACCCATGACAATTGGGGGGCCAATCCATGACCGGACACCAGCAGCATATTGTCATCATAGCTTTCCTTCGCGTCGAGAGACAAATCCGTCAGCCAATCTGGTTTTTGCCACGCCGTCGAACCGGAATCAGCCACTGGAGTTTCTGCGCCATACGTCTTTGAAAGCAATCCCGCAACCCCAAACAGAATGAGGCCGGAATAGATTGTCGTTTTTGCGTTTTTCATTGTTTGTTTTCGTTTCACACGGTTTCCGGTTCGTCTGGTCAACCGCTATTTTATTTGTTTAGTTTGCGCCTCCAGATTTCTGGTCGGCGTTAAATTTTTCGCGGCTTGTCCGGCCGCACGCGCTCGGTCTTCTCGATCTGCGTCACCTGCGAATCATGCACGACGATTTGCACCATGCCGTAACGCAATGAGCCGACCTGCCGCCGGACAATTTCCAGCCAGTCCGGCTTCTCACCTGCATCAGCACTGGTTCTAATCTGAGTTGCGTTCATAGCTGTGTAATAACGACTATATATGTCGTTATTATCCACAAATCAATTTGTTCGTCAACCTTTTCTTTGAATAATTTTAGATGCCTTCTCCGCCGATGAATCCGGTGGAAAGTTCCTGCCTTGAAACCGGCAGCCCTTTGGCCACATCCGCCAGCGTCGAGCGGTCCATCAATCCGGCCACATAATTGCGCACGTCCAGAAAGACGCGACGAAAACGGCAGAGCGGTTCCTGCGAACAACGTTTGTAGCCCCGGACGGAAACACATTCAATGGGAGCCAAAATGCCGTCAAAGTGCCGCACCACCTCGCCCATCGTAATCTTGGCCGGACTTTTCGCGAGAAAATAACCGCCGCGAATTCCCGCCGAGCTGTCCACCCAGCCCTGGGTTTTCAGTGCGAGCATGATCTGTTCGAGAAAGCGCTTGGGCACGTCATTGCGCCGCGCCAGTTCACGGATGGGAATTGGCGCGCCGCCATAATGATCTGTCAGCGTGAACAACGCGCGCAGGGCATAATCAGTCTTTTTGGAAACCCACATGCAAACAACGATAAACCCGGTTGCTTTTTAGTCAAGTGGGCAGTTTTTTGTGATTTTCTTCCAAGCTTGATCAGCCAACAATGCGGCCGCCTTCGTTGAGGAAGATGCCCTTGAAATTCATTTCCAGCGCCTGCGGATTGCTGGCCTTGGCGAGCGCCTCCTTTTCGGTGACCTTGCCTTCCTTGACCAGATTGAAAAGCGACTGGTTGAACGTGAGCATGCCGTCGTCCGTGCCGGTCTCAATGGCGGCAGTGAGCTTGTCCAGCCGGTTTTCCTCCAGCATTTTTCGGATGAGCGGCGAGTTCACCATGATTTCCAGCGCGGGCGTCATCCGGCCGTCCACGGTGGGCACCATGCGCTGGCAGATCACGCCGCGCAACGTGCCGGCAAGCTGGCGGCGGACCTGTTCGCGCTCGTCCGCCTTGAAGAAGTCGAGGATGCGCGTGATGGACTGCGCCGCCGTAGTCGTGTGCAGCGTGGACAAGACCAGGTGGCCGGTGTCCGCCGCGCTCATCGCCGCGCCGAAACTGATGTCGTCGCGCATTTCACCGATCATGATGATGTCCGGGTCCTGGCGCAAAACGTGTTTGAGCGAGTGGTGAAAGGAAACCGTGTCGAGGCCGACCTCGCGCTGCTCGATGACGGACTGGTTGTCCTCGAACACAAATTCAATCGGATCCTCGATCGTGATGATGTGCTTTTTGAAATTGCCGTTGATGTGTTCGACCATCGCCGCAAGCGTCGTGGATTTGCCGCAGCCGGTCGAACCCGCCACCAGCACAATGCCGCGCGGCGACTCGGCGATGGTCTTGATCTGCTCCAGCAGGCCGAGATCCTCAAAACTCGCCACATGGCTTTTGACGTGACGCATCGCCAGCGCCCATTGGCCGCGCTGCTGGAAAAGATTGGTGCGGAAACGGCCGACGCCCGGAATGAAATAGGAAAAATCCACCTCGCGATCCTCCTCCAGCCGTTTCTTCAAATGCACCGGCGTGACGGTTTCAACCACTTTGTTCATCCACTGCTCGGTCGGCACCGGACACTCGATGGAAATCAGCTCGCGGTTGATGCGGAAAATGACCGGCGTTCCGGATTTCATGTGAATGTCCGACGCGCCGCCGTCAACGGCCGTCTTGAGGATTTTGTTGAAGAGTTGCATGCGCGAAGAATAATCCATTCCACGCCAAACGCCAGCCGAGAAAACGCTGGCGGCGACCGTCGCCTCGCGGCAAAATTCCGCCATGTCAAAACATCGGATCGGCATCATCGGCGGCAGCGGCCTCTATCATATCGAAGGCTTCACCAACCAGAAATGGGTGAAGGTCAAAACGCCGTTCGGCCCGCCGTCGGACGAATTTCTCACCGGCACGCTCGCCGGGCGCGAAGTGGTTTTTCTCCCGCGCCACGCGCGCGGCCACCGGATTTTGCCGAGCGAACTGAATCATCGCGCCAACATCTGGGCCATGAAAAAACTTGGCGTCGCGTGGATCATCAGCGTCAGCGCCGTCGGCTCGCTCCAGAGAAAATACAAGCCGTGCGACATCGTGTTGCCCGACCAGTTTCTCGACCGCACCAAGCGCGATTTTGAACATACTTTTTTCGGACGCGGCATCGTCGGGCACATTGCCTTCGCCGATCCGGTTTGCGAGGAATTGCGGCAACTGCTTTTGAAGGCCGCAAACTCGCTCAAAGTGCGCGTTCACGATGGCGGCACTTATGTCAACATGGAAGGCCCCGCGTTCAGCACGCGCGCCGAATCGCTCACCAACCACAAGCTCGGCTACGATGTCATCGGCATGACCAATCTCGGCGAAGCCAAATGCGCCCGCGAGGCCGAGATCGCCTACGCTACAATGGCAATGATCACCGATTACGACTGCTGGAAAGTGGACGAGGCGCACGTCACCGTCGAAATGGTCATCGCCAACCTGATGAAGAACGCCACCGCCGCCAAGCTCATCGTGGCCAATGTCATTCCGCAGATTCCCGCCGAACCAAACTGGCCGTGCCACTCCGCGTTGAAAAATGCGATCATGACGGACAAAAAATTCTGCCCGAAGAAAACCGTGGCTGAATTGAAACCAATTCTAGCGAAATATATTTGAAATGAAATTCAACCACGGATGAACACAGATCACACGGATAAAATCAAAACCTTCCAACACGCAAATTTGGCGGCAAAACTCCGTAGGAGTGAAATCTTTGTAGAAACCAAATTGAAAATTCAAATTTAGCTCCGGCAGGAGCGACATATAAATTTCGCAAACCCGAATATGCCGCTTCTGACGGAGCTTGAAAATGTTTTGAATGTGTTTCTACAAAGATGCCGCCCCTGACGGGGCTGGGTGTTTGCGAACCAATTTTATGCGCAAACGATTGTGGGTGGCAAATGGCTGTGCGTTGTGGTTAAATATCTGGAGAGCGATGCGTTTGTGGTCACGGCCTATTTGACCGACAAGCCCAAAGCCGGAGATGATTTATGGCCGACAAAATAAAAATCTGGTTCGATGCGGAAGCTGATTATCTCGAAGTGAGATTTTCGGACGCCGCCGGTCACATGAAAGAAACTCCGCATGACGCCGTAATGGAACGCGTGGATCAGCAACGCCACGTCATCGGCTTCAGCATTCTCGGCGTGAGCCGCTTCAAAAAAGACAAGCCGTTGGAAGCGGATTTGGTCGCCGCTTGATTTTCCAATGGCCGCAAAATACTCCAAGACATTTCGCAGCGGCACACCAGAATATCCGGCGCCACGCTTGCTTGTAGAGCGCATGGTTGCCGAGTTGGTTAGCTCCCGGCAATGGGGTTGGGTCACGTTTGAGACAAAGCCCATGAAGCATTTTGTAGAAGTTGCACTTGAGGGCGATACGGATTTGGTCATCAACGCGGCCTACGGATTTTCGGAGGATTACCAGACGTTGTTCGCCCAGCAGAAAATAACAATTCCAGATGGCTGGCTCGTGAGCAAGTTCAAGAAGAAGGGCTGGCTCGGAGCAGGCACGATGCTTTTGATGACGGGCATTCGGGACGTTGACCGCATTGCAGAGTTCGTTGACCGGCTCTTTCCGGCGCTTTATGGTGAGCAGCCAAGTTATCAGTTGAGCGGAATTTTTCAATCATCACCGTGATGACTAACATTTAGTCAGTCCGCAAAATTCCACACGCCCGCCAAAAAAACTTTCCCGTTCCCTCGCCGCCCGCTACTGTTCGTTCAGGATGTCTTCGATACTTGAGTTGCTTGGCGAACGCGAGGTGCGCCGGTTCGATGCCGGCGAGCTTGTCATCCGTCAGGGCGAAAGGACGGAGCACCTTTATTTCCTCATCGAAGGCGCGGTCGAGGTCTTGAAGGACGATGTGCCGGTCGCCGTCGCCTTGCAGCCTGGCGTCGTGTTTGGCGAAATGTCGGTTTTGCTTGGCGAACCGCACACCGCCACGGTGCGCGCCGAGAAGCCCAGTGTCTTTTACGTCGTCGAAAATCCGCGCGAATTTCTCAAGTCATCGCCCGCCATTTGCCTGCACGTCTGCGAACTGCTGGCGCGCCGGCTCGATTCCCTCAACAAATATCTCGTGGACGTGAAGCATCAGTTTGAAGGCCACGACCACATCGGCATGGTGGATGAAGTTCTGGAAGCGCTCCTGCATCGCCAGCCGCGCGCCCGCGTCCGCCCCAAGGAATCAACCATCCGCCACGGCCAGTGACCGGACTGACTGGCCTTCGAGCGAAATCCACTCGGCCGTCATCGCGTCAAGGTCGAGTGCAATATGGGTCGGACACGGGCCGATTTGTTTGCCGGGATTGAACACCCACGTCTTGCCGATGCGGTCCACCCACGCGCCTTCCGCGTAGAACGGCGAATTGTGGATGTGCCCGCTCAACACGATGTCGGGCTGGAAACGCCGGATCCATTCCAGCAAAACTTCGTCGCCGACAAATTTTTTTCCCGTCCAGCAAACCGGCGAACCCGCCGGCGGCGCATGATGAATCCAAATCCATTTGCCGCGAACTTTTTTTGCTTCGTTCTCAAGCAACGTTTCCAGTTCCGCGCGCGACGCCGGGCCGTCCCACCACGGACAAATCGTCACGAGCGCGCCCGGCAATTCCATGCTGTCGCCGTCCACGAACAGACCTTCCGCCCGCGATTCCTGAATCCATTGCGCCACCGATTCGTCCGCCGCGCTGCGGCTGTCGCCGTCATGGTTGCCCGAACTGACAAGCAGCCGCGTTTTTTGCCGGATCAGGCCGAGATATTTTTCCATCACGACAATTTGCACGTCGAAATCGAGGCTTGAGGCGAGGTCAAGCAAATCGCCGCCGATGACGACCGGATTGAAATTCGCCGCATTTGCGACCAGCCAGTCGAACTGCTTGAGCGCATAATGCAGATCGGCCACGAAGAGCAGCTTCATAAAAGTCGGCGGAGTATGCGGAAACAAATCCGGCGCGTCCACGCCCAATCGCTTCCGCCGTCTTTAGTGGTGCCTCTGGACAAGGTTCTTATTTCCCGGCCCGTAGCGCAGATTGGTAATCTGCTGTATCGCGGATTTTCAATCTGCCAGGTGTCGGCGGTCCAAAGGGCTTGGGTTTGGCGGCGCGCTGCCGAATGCAATTCGGCGATACACAGATTACAAATCTGCGCTACCTCTGCGGGTCGCAGGAACGGCGTCCAGATGCACCCGTCTTTAGTCGGTTGTGCTTTACAGCCGCTTGCAAAAGTTGAAAATCCGGCCATGAAAACGCTGGTTTCAACTCTGGCCATGCTGGTGGTCGCCGTCAGCCTTTTCACCGCACAAACCGCCACGGCAGCCAACACGCCGCCGCCCGCCGCCAAAAACACACCACCACCCGGCGTGGGGATTGCGCAAACGATTTCAACGGTCACCGGCGTTGCCATTTCGCCGCTGCTCGGCGTCAGCGCCGTAGGTTGCTACCAGTATTTCAAGGCCAAGACCGACGAGCAAAAGGCGAAGCTGCCGTGGTTCGCCAATCCGCTGTTCTGGATTCCGGCGCTGCTGCTGGTCGGCGCGTGCGCTTTGAAAGATGCGGCGGGCGTCGGTGCCCTGCCGACCGTCTTGAAAAAACCGCTCGACGTGGCCGAGACCATCGAACACAAAATTTCCGGCCTCGTCGCCACTGGCGCGTTTGTGCCCATCATGGTCAACCTCATTCGCGAGGCAAATTCCACCGGCGGACAGCCCACGCTGTCCATGAGTTCGCTCGGCTTTGCCACGATTGACTTTCACGCCATTTTTTACGACACGCTCATTACGCCCATCGCCATGGCCGCCTTTTTCGTTGTCTTCCTCGCGTCCAACGCCGTCAACATCCTCATCCTCATCAGTCCGTTCTCGACCGTGGACGCCGCGCTCAAAAGCTTCCGCACGGCGATGATCGCGAGTGTCGTCGTCAGCGCGTGGGCCAATCCGTGGATGGGCGCGGCTTGGGCGCTGGTCATCATTCTTTTTTCCTGGCTCATTGCCGGCTGGTCGTTCCGGTTGTCGCACTTTGGCCTCATATTTCTCTGGGATTATTGCACCGGACGGAAAAACCGCTTCAAGCCCGACGCGAAGGAAAACAAACTTTTTCTCGGACGAAAAATCCAGAAAGTTCCCGCCCGCACCTATGGCAAACTTTCGCGCAACGACCAAGGCGAACTTATTTTGCACTACCATCCTTGGCTCGTCCTGCCGCCACGCACGCTCGTCTTGCCGGAGGGCAGATTTGAAACCGGGCGCGGCGTTTTCTACTCCGAAATCCTCCGCATCGAAGGTGATTTCGCCAAGACCACGATGCTGCTGCCGCCGCGTTATCTTGGCCACGAGGCGGAGATCGCCCGAATTTACAATTTCGCCGGCACGCGCGACGTCAGCTTGCGCGCCGCGTGGGCGTGGTTCAAAGCCCTGTTCACCGGCAAGACGGCGGCGGCGTGAGCAAAAGCCGGGACGGACATTGATTAAATTGGTTCGACCGGAGAATTTTGACAAGGGCGAAGCCGAGGGCGGGAAAAACCAGCGAAACGGTCAGCCAGAAAATCTTTGCGAACTGCCCGTGCCGTGAAAATGAATGCAGAATCACATCTGGCGCAATCGGACGCCCTTTAGGCGAAGTTCACTCCGTCGTCGCTTGCGTGCGCGCCCAACGGCATGGGCGAGCCGGCCCGAACGTCAGCGTGCTCGGAAATCTTCGAAATATAATCGGGCAAATTGAGTTGCGGCGCTTTTGTCATCGTTGCCATAAAATTTCCTAAATGAATATGAATGGCGCAACGGGAGGTTGGCTATGGGGTGAAACCCGACCGTGGAGGCTGCGGGAAATTTTAACCGCTGATGAACGCAGATTGACGCTGATAAATTTTCCGCGCACACTTGCTTCGGCATATCGCCATACTTGCAATGAAACAGAGGCCATTTGATAGGGCAGAACACGTTTATCGAAACGATGCGTTCGCAGAGTTGGTCAAAGATGCCGTCAGATTTTTCAACGGCACGCCAGTTCTGACTCTGCCGCCGCCAGTTTCCTTTCATGGGCGCGGCGTTTATGCGATCTACTACATTGGCTCGAATAAGCTTTACGCGCGCTACGCAGAACTCAATCGCACGGCGTATGAATTTCCGATTTACGTCGGCAAAGCCGTGCCGAAAGGCTGGCGGCAATCACGCACTTCCGACGACGCAGAAAATCAATCCAGCGAACTTTTCAGCCGTCTGCGTCAGCATCACAACAATTTGAAAATCGCTCCGAATCTCAACGCCGATGATTTCATGTGCCGATTTGTGATTTTTGAACATACGGGTTCGGACATGATTAGCACCGTCGAAGCTGCTCTCATAAAATTAAATCGTCCGCTTTGGAATACTGCCGTTGACGGATTTGGAAATCATGATCCCGGCAAGGGCCGTTACGAACAGGCACGATCCGATTGGGACGTGATTCATCCCGGAAGAAAGTGGGCGGACAAATGCAACGGCGTTCCAAAAACCAAAGCCGTCATCTTGAAGAAAATCAAAACCCATCTGGCCACGCTTGGTAAATCAAAATGAAATCGCTGGAACTATTTTCAGGAGCAGGCGGCTTGGCAAAAGGACTCGAACTCGCTGGATTCGAGCACAGCGCGTTCGTCGAGTTCAACGAGGATGCCTGTGCGTCGCTGCGGCGGAACTTTGACCCTGAAAAAGTTTTTGAAGGCAACATTCAGGATTTTGATTTTCACCAGCTTTCAGAAATTGATGTTGTTGCCGGCGGTCCGCCGTGCCAGCCGTTCTCTTTGGGCGGAAAACACGGGGCAAACAATGACTGTCGCGATATGTTTCCCTACGCGATAAAAGCGATTGAAACGCTGACGCCAAAAGCTTTTGTTTTTGAAAACGTCAAAGGCTTGCTCCGCGAAACATTTTCGGATTATTTCCGCTACATCATTCTCCGGCTCACCTTTCCCGACGCGCATCCGGCTTTGAAGGCGACTTGGCGGGAACATTTCAAGTCCCTGCAAAAAATAAATTACGACCGTTACGACGGCATCAAATACAAAGTGCGGCACACTTTGGTCAATGCCGCCGATTATGGCGTCCCGCAATGCCGCGAGCGCGTGGTGGTTGTCGGCATCCGGTCTGACTTGGACGCCGTTTGGGAATTTCCGTCACCGACTCACAGCGAAGAAAGATTGCTGTGGGATAAATTTGTCACGGGTTTTTATTGGGACAGCCACAAAGTTCCGAAGGTGCAGCGCGAAACCTGCCTGAATGGATTGCGGGCGCGGGTGAAAAACCTGCGGGACACTTTTGGGTTTTTTGAGCCGGAACTGAAACCGTGGCGCACCGTCCGCGACGCGTTGAAAGGCGTTCCCGACCCGCGCACCAAGCATGGCATCGCCGACCATATCTTCCGTGACTTGGCGCGGACGTATCCCGGCCACACGGGAAGCGATTACGATGCTCCGGCAAAAACTTTGAAAGCCGGAGGCCACGGCGTGCCGGGTGGAGAAAACATGATTCGTTATCACGATGGCTCGGTTCGTTATTTCACCGTGTTTGAAGGCAAACGCATCCAGACATTTCCCGATGATTACCAGATAACGGGAGCATGGACGGAAGCCATGCGGCAAATTGGAAATGCCGTGCCGGTGCTGCTGGGAGAAAAAATCGGGGAAACTTTGTTTCAGAAAATAATTTCCGAAACAACTTTGAATCCGCATCCTCATGAGTTTGCCTGACGAATAAAACGGGTCTCGGCGCTGGCCTGCCTGATTCATAATTTGTCGCTCGCATTGTATTTCCTCATCTGGTAAGAAACGCCCCATGTCAAATCCGCTCAACACCCCGGTATGGAAGGAAGCAAAAATCTCCACGCTCTCTTTGGTGCTTGATGTTCAAAATCCGCGCATTGAAGTGAAAGAGACAGCCACGCAGGACGAAGTGCGCCACGCACTATGCGCCACCGAAAAAGTTGGCGAGTTAGCGAAAGGGATTGCGAATACTAACGGATTGATGGCTGGTGAACGCATCATTGTTGTCGAAGAAGAAGGAAAATATATCGTGCTTGAAGGAAATCGTCGCGCCTGCGCTTGCCAGATGCTTCTGGATGCGAAATTGATTCCATCGGCATTAAAATCAACCATTCCAGCTATTCCAGCACAAGTGACGTCCGCAATTTCCGAACTTGCAGCCGACGTTGCCCCTTCCAGACAAGCCGCCGAAATTATTATTACGCGCCGCCATACTGAACCGGGAATTGAACAATGGAGCGTCTTGGCAAAACAACGCCGCATTCTTCGCCTTCTCAAGAGTGGTGTGCCCTTGAAAAAAATTAGCGAGGATTTTGGAATGTCGCCGAGCAAGCTCACCAAGCTGCTAAAGGAAATCAGCATTATCGAGGACACAAAGCAACTTGCCTGTTGGAACGATGAAGAACGCAAGGTCTTGGAGAATCCAGAACTTAAACCCAATGCTTATACGCGCTTTTTTACACTGAAGGGCGTAAAAGACACATTGGGCATTGCGTTCGATGACCAAGGAAAAATATCGTCGTCACTTCCGTCTCCAGCTTTCAAGAAAGCGCTTGAATCACTTGCACGTCGTTTTCTGATTCCCAATTCAAAGGACGAAACAGAGTTTAACACCCGCGCAACACCGGAAGAGGTTTTTACAGACATAGCTGCAAACGATAAGCCTCTTGGAAAAAAACTTGGATATTCAGGAAAAACTTCAAAGGCAAAGCGGCGGTCAACCGTGGGAAAATTTTTTGAGTCACTCCAGTGCCCTGTTTCCGACGGACAACTGCGCGTCATTACAAAAGAAATTTCAGGCATTGATTATCACAATTTCCCGACGGCTGCTACGTTTCTGTTGAGAGCATTGATTGAACGCACCCTTAATTACGCAATCGGTCATGCAAATTTACAGCACCAATTAAAAAAGGAGTGGCATGCAACGGGCAAAAATCATCCAGAACCCGGCTTGGATTTTATCGTGACGTTTTGCATCAACCATAAATCTGAAGTTTTTTCGGGGCGAGTGGATAGTGCGCTTCAGCATTGGCAGCGAACAAAAGACTTGCATGATTTAATAATCCACGGGAAATGGGCGAAAGCGCATCCCACGACTCTCGAACAAGCCGCGTGCGTAACGCGCGATTTGGTGGAAAAAGTTTTCAGCGGGGAGGCGTTGAAGCAATGAGCCTTTCCAAAACACCTCTGCGTTATCCCGGCGGCAAACAGCGATTAACGCCGTTTGTCTTGGAATTGTTGAAGGAAAACAATCTGGTTGGGGGCGATTATGCCGAGCCTTACGCTGGCGGTGCCGGTGTAGCCATTGCACTGCTACTAGACAATCAAGTTGCAAACATTCATTTGAATGATTCCTGCACCGGCATTTATGCTTTTTGGCGTTCACTTTTGAACAAGACGGACGAGCTTTGCAAACGTATTACTGACACGCCGCTGACTGTCAAAGAATGGCGACGACAACAAGAGATTTTATCAAGACCCGCAGAGTTCAATCAAATTGATGTCGGGTTTAGCGCGTTCTACCTAAATCGTTGCAATCGTTCGGGAATTTTGTCCGGCGGTCTGATTGGCGGATTAAAGCAAGATGGGGAATGGAAAATGAATGCGCGTTTTTCCCGTAAAGATTTGGTTGGTCGTATCGAGGCCATTGCGGTGAAGCGAAAATCTATCGCGGTGAAAAACATGGATGCGGAGAAGTTCATCTTGAAATATCTTCCGCAGTTGCCGGAGAAAACATTGGTATATTGCGATCCGCCCTATTATCACAAGGCAAGCCGTCTCTATCTGAATCATTACAAACCAAAAGACCACGCCCAGATAGCGCGCGTCATCCAAAATAAGGTCGGTCATCATTGGATAGTTTCTTACGACGGAGCGCCAGAGATTTTGAAATGTTATTCAGAAAGACGTTCGTTTCTTTATGACCTGCAATATAACGCCGCAAAAGCATACAAAGGCAGGGAAGTTTTTTTCTTTTCTGACGATTTGAAACTGCCAAAAACATCAGCCATTCCGAGTATTGCTACGGCGTTGCAAGTATCGTTTTAATTCTCATTTGCGCCTTCAGCTCATAGAAAAGCGGCCTCCGTTTCCGAAGGCCGCTTTGCGTTTTCAAATTTGATTTTACGGCTTTGGTGTCGCGGGCGGCGGCGTGGGCGCGGCGGGCGCGACGTGATGATCCGGCGGGAAGATGCCCAGTTTGAATTCGGCGCGGGCGGGGGCGTTGGCCGGGTCGGTAGCGGGAAATTCCAGATCGGCGGCGTTTTGGATGGTCAAAATGTGTTCGTAGGCGTCGGCGGCGTCGGTGGCTTTCACGCCGGTCGCCTTTTTGGCGTCGCTCTGGCCGGATTGCTGCGTGGTGGTGCTGGCGGGAAACGTGGCGCGCACGGTGGTGAAGGTCTGCGTCTCGGCATCCGTCCAGCCTTTGAGTTTCATCGCGGGCAGGTTCGCGGCGGTTTGCACGGAGGCAAGGATGATGTCGGCGCGGCTCAACACGGCATTCAGCTCGTGCGAATCGTGGATGCCGATTTGAAATTCCTGATGCAGTTTCACGGTCTGGCCGGGAAAGGCGAGCTTGGCGGTCTTGCGCGCCTGTCCCATGCAATGCAGCAACTGGTCGAGGTTGGCCTGCTGCGCGGCGGTGAGATTGCCGGTTTCACCCTTGGCAATTTTCTGGCCGGTCACGTCGGCGGGAATTTTGCCGAGGGCGGTCGTCGTTTCGGTGAGATAATTCGCGGGCAATCGCGCGGCGACGGCGGGATATTTCTGCGCGGCGGCGACGATGAGGTTGCCATTGTAGGTGATGACGGGGACGGGGCAGTGCGGTTTATGGTTCATAGTCAGTTTTTAGTTTTGATTTTGACGGTTGCGAGCTTTAAATCATCATAAATGGCTGGGGAACAGACTTTTGTAAATGATGTCGGCGGCAGAAAAATTGGGGAACGTGGCCGGAAAATTGGGGAAAATCATCGGTGCAATGGGAAAAATCGCAGAAAAATTGGGCGCGCCGACCGGTCCTGTGAGGACGGCGTTGCCTCCAGTGGGGACGAGGGCTTTTGCATTGCAGAAATATCGGGAAAATGGGGACAAACGCAGGCCGATTGGGGATGGCGCGAGACGATTTGGGGATGGTGCTTCGTAATTGGGGAAGCCGTCCGGTTTGGGGTATAAAATTTCTCCGGTCAGGGCGCTTGACTTTGGCGCGGTGGCTTTCACTGAAACTTCCGACTGTTGCCCGGTTCCTCATGGAGTGCGGATTGAATTTTCTAAAATTGACGGCAGGCGTCAAGAAGCATTTGAAATTTTTCGGAAAATCATCATCTGCATGGCTTGCGAGCCAACAAATGCCAGAAAAAGTCTGGCGTGGTTGTAAGCTGGTTCAGCCGCCGAGGTGTAACGCGCCTCCGGCTCCTGCGGATTTTAATCTTTGTGCTCGCCACCCGTAAAGATGTCGTCAATGCCGTGCAATGTCTCCGAAGGCGGCTTGTGCGACAGCACGCGATAAAGGCACCAGACGAACAAAACGGTCACGGCGCCCACGGAGGACAGCATGATGATCCAGCCGGCGGTGGTCATGGTTTTGGCGGGTTGTTGGATTTGGATTTTTCTTTGTCCCAGCGCCTGCCCGCCAGTGCGGTGAGCAAGCCGAAGAAAATCACCGTGATGGCGAGAAACAAAACCGTCACCCGCGCGACGACATTGGGATGGGGACCGACCAAATCGGCAACGTAGCTGGTCGGCACAAACTTTTGGGTTTGCGGATCCCAGCCAAACACTTTGAACCAAACGAACATTGCGAAAATAATCAGCAAATACGCGGGGGAAACGAATTTCATGATGAATTTGTAAATGCCGGGTATTTTCATTTCCGCGCCGCGATGCGCCTCCTCAAAGCCGCGCTCGATGCCCATGCCCCAGCCAAAGTAAATGATGATGACCGTGGCCATGATGAAGATGAAGACCGTGCCGACCCAGAAATCCATGGTGTCCAGCGCCTTCAAATCCTTGCTGAAATAAACCACGAACGTGCAGCCGATGGCGGTGAGCAGTCCGAGCAGCGTCGTGGATTGTTTGCGGTTCAATCCAAGTCCTTCCTCCAAAAACGCGATTCCCGGCTGCAGCATCGAAAGCGAACTCGTGATGGCGGCGAGAAACAGCAGGAAGAAAAACAAAAATCCAAACAGCCCCGGCATCGGCAGGTGCGACAAGACCAGCGGCAACACCTTGAACCCCAGGCTGAACGTCCCCTGGCCGACCACGCCCGCCGCGCCGAGAAAAATAAACGCCGCCGGCACGGTGATCAGCCCGCCGAGGGCCACTTCGCAAAATTCGTTGGCCGCGTTCGCGCTCAAGCCGCTCAACACGACGTCGTTCCTGTTCGAGAGATAACTGGCGTAGGTGATGATGACGCCGAAGCCGACGGAGAGCGAAAAGAAAATCTGCCCCGCCGCCGTGAGCCAGAGCTGCGGATTTTTCAATTGCGTCTGCCAGTCGCCGGGGTTCCACATATAGCCGAGGCCGGTCAAAACGTTTTGATCCGGCCTGGCGGCGTCCGGCGTGCCGAGCGTAAGCACGCGCGCCAGAATAATCAGCGCGATGACCATCAGCGCGGGCATGGCGTATTTGCAGAAAAATTCAATGCCCCGCACCAGTCCGCGGTAGATGAGGAAAAAATTCAACGCAAAGACGATGAGCAGAAACACGATCGCCGCCTGATGTCCCGGCAAAAACGTCGCGCCATCGCCCACCGCTCCGACATAATTTGCCCAATAGCTGCCGTAAGCTGAAACGTCATTCCCCAGGTTGAGCCTGCCCGTCAAAAAATACCAGCCATACGCCACGCACCAGCTTTCAATATAGACATAATACATGTAAATGACGACCGGAATGATGATGCCCAGCATGCCGAGGTATTTGCCGACCGGATGGCGGATGAGCGCGTAAAAAATTCCGGGGCTGGAACGAAAACCTTTTTGTCCCGCGTAACGACCGAGCGTCCATTCGGCCCAGCAAATGGGAATGCCGAGCAAGACGAGGGAGACAAAGTAGGCAATCATGAACGCGCCGCTGCCATATTGCGCCGCGAGTCCTGGAAAACGCAGAAAATTTCCCAGGCCGACGGCGCTTCCGGCCACGGCAAGAATAACGCCAAGACGCGAACTCCAAGCTTCCTTCGAGGGATTGCCGCTCATCGGATGTCTTTTTACAAGCAAGACCGGCGCACTGCCAGCATAAAATTGGACTCAATTGCAGGGAAACCCGAACCGCAATGCTGCCAGAGACCGCCCTCTAAACAAAATTTTCAAACAAGTGTTTGACAGGCGCGGGAAAATTACTTACCGTTCGGTAGGTTTCATGGTCAAGGCCGCGAACAAATCCATAAACAATTCCGCCGCCCGCAGGCAGATTCTGCGCGCGGCGTTGAAGCATTTTGCCGACGGCGGCTACGCGGCCACGTCCGTCCAGCAGATTGTCGGCGACGCGAAGGTCTCCAAGCCGGCGCTGTATTACCATTTCAAGGACAAGGCGGCGCTGTTTGAGGCGCTGGTCAACGAGGCGCACGACGGACGTTTCCGTGTTTTGGAAGAAGCCTCGGCGAAGGCGCGCGACATTCGCGGGCAGTTGTGCGCCATGCTGGTCGCGCTGTTCGGGCATTTCCACAAAAACCGCGAGCTGACGCGGATCGCATTTTCCACCGCCTACGCCGCGCCCGGCGAGGTGCCGCCCGGCCTTTGCCATCTCGACAAGTGCCGGCGCAACCTGGAGTTCATCCACGCGCTCATCAAACGCGCGCAGGCGGCGGGCGAACTGGACGACCGTTTTGACAGTTGGGAACTGGCCTACGGTTTTTACGGCCAGACGAATTTTTACATCACGGCGCACTTGCTCATGCCAAGTTTTCGTGCGAATCGTAAAGCCGCCGAGCGCGTGGTGGAATTGTTTTTAATCGGCGCTGGTGCGAAGAAAAGGCGGAAAAAATAATTTTTGCGGGAAACAACCATCCATTGAACATGAACTCCATCAGGCGACGAAACATCATCAAAAAAACAGGTGCGGCTTTGGTTTGGAGCGCAATGACTTCGCTGGCCTTGCTGGCGCTGGCCGGCTGCGGACGCGAAAAGCCGCAAGCGGGCGCGACACCGCCGCCACCGGAGGTCGGCGTGATCACCATTCAATCCGGAGCGTTGCCAGTCACGACGGAATTGCCCGGACGCATGGATGCGGTGCGCACGGCGCAGGTGCGCGCGCGTGTCGCGGGCATCTTGCTCAAACGGGTTTTTACGGAAGGGTCGGACGTGAAGGCGGGCGACGTGCTGTTCCAGATTGATTCCGCGCCTTACAAGGCATCGCTCGACAGCGCGAAGGCCAGCTTGTTGCAGGCACAATCGGTGGCACAACGTTACAAACCGCTGGTGGGCATCAATGCCGTGAGCAAGCAGGATTACGACACGGCGGTGGCGGCGGAAGCGCAGACCAAAGCTGCGGAGGAAATTGCATCGCTCAATCTCGGTTATTGCACCGTCACCGCGCCGATTTCCGGGCGCATCGGCCAGGCGCTCGTGACGGAGGGCGCGCTGGTCGGCCAGGGCGAGGCCACGGAACTGGCGTTGATCCAGCAATTGGACCCGATTTATTTTGATTTCACGGAATCAAGCACGGAACTTTTGAAATTGCGCCAGCAATTTGACAATGGCCAGCTCAAAAAAGTCGCGCCCGATGAAGCGAAAATTTCATTGCTGCTCGAAGACGGCACAGTTTATCCGCACGAAGGCAAGCTGCTGTTCTCCGACGTCACCGTGGACCCGACGACGGGCATGGTGACGTTGCGCGCGGAATTTCCGAATCCCGACGATTTGCTGCTGCCGGGAATGTTCGCGCGAGCGCGGCTGGAACAGGCGGTTGACAGCAACGCCATTACCGTGCCGCAACGCGGTGTGGTTTATGGCGCGGACGGCAAACCGACCGTGATGGCGGTGACGTCGGACAATAAGGTGGAAGTTCTTCCGGTGACGGTGAGTTCGGCGGAAGGCAATAATTGGATTGTCACAAGCGGATTAAAAACCGGCGACCGCGTGATTTTGTCGGGACTGCAAAAAATCCAGCCGGGGATGACGGTCAAACCCGTGCCATTTGATTCGACAAACGCCCCGGCGGATGACGCTTCCAAGTAAAGGAAACTGCCATGCCACGATTTTTCATTGACCGCCCAATTTTTGCCTGGGTCATTTCCATTTTGATTCTGGTCGCGGGGGCTTTGTCGCTGACGAAGCTACCGGTTGCGGAATATCCGAGCATTGCGCCGCCATCGGTCAGCATCACGGCGATGTATCCCGGCGCGTCCGCCGAGACGCTCCAAAATACGGTGACCGCCGTGATCGAACAGCAGTTGAACGGCATTGACGGGCTGCTTTACATGGGGTCGGTCAGCCAGTCTTCCGGCCAGGCAATCATCACCATTTATTTTGTGCCGGGCACCAATCCCGACATCGCGCAGGTGCAGGTGCAAAACAAACTGCAACTGGCGATGCCCAATTTGCCGGCGGCGGTGCAGCAGCAGGGCGTGACGGTCGCAAAGGCCACGCGCAACTTCCTGATGTTTTTTACGCTGTCGTCAAAAGCCGGCGACATCAATGAAATCGCGCTGGGAAATTTCATCGCGTCCAAAGTGCTCGACCCGGTTCGCCGCGTGAACGGCGTGGGAGAGGCGGATTTGTTTGGCGCGGAATATGCGATGCGCATCTGGCTGGACCCGGCTAAATTAGAAAGTTTCGGTCTGACGTCGGGTAACGTGATCAGTGCCATTCAAGCGCAAAATGTCCAGGTTCCCGCCGGCCAGTTGGGTGCGCGCCCGGCCGTGGATGGACAGCAATTGAACGTCACGCTGCAAGGGCCGAGCACGTTGGACACGCCGGAGGAATTCGGCAAAATTTTGCTGCGCGTCAATCCCGACGGCTCACGCGTGCTGTTGCGCGACGTGGCGCGGGTGGCGCTGGGTGGACAAAATTATTCCGTCCAGGTTCGCGTCAACGGCAAACCGGCGTCGGCGGTCGGCATCAAACTCACGCCGTCGGCCAACGCGCTGTCCACGGCGAACGCGGTGCGCGCCAAAGTCAAGGAGCTTTCCAAGTTTTTCCCGTCCGGCGTCGCCGCCAATTTTCCGTATGACACTTCGGAGTTCATCCGCATCTCCATCCAGGAAGTCGTTGTCACGCTGATCATCGCCGTCGTGCTGGTGTTTCTGGTGATTTATTTGTTCCTGCAAAATTTGCGAGCGACGCTCATTCCCACCATCGTCGTGCCGGTGGCGTTGATGGGCACGTTCATGTTCATGCGGCTGACGGGATTTTCCATCAACGTGCTGACGATGTTCGGCATGGTGCTGGCCATCGGTCTGCTCGTGGACGACGCGATTGTCGTCGTCGAAAACGTCGAGCGCATCATGAGCGAGGAAGGATTGTCGCCGCGCGATGCGACGCGCAAATCCATGGGTCAGATCACCGGCGCGCTCATCGGCATCGCGCTCGTGTTGACGGCAGTGTTCATTCCGATGGCGTTTTTCGGCGGCTCGGTCGGCGCGATTTACCGGCAATTTTCGATGGCGATGATTTCGTCCATGCTGTTTTCCATTTTTCTGGCGATGTCGTTCACACCGGCATTGTGCGCGACGATGCTCAAGCCGGTGGAAAAAGGTCATCACCACGAGAAAAAAGGACCGTTTGGCTGGTTCAATCGCGGTTATGCCGCCAGTTCCAAAAAATATCAAAATTGGGTCGAGCGGATGCTGACGAAAGCGCCGCGCTATTTATTCATTTATCTCGCGATCGTCGTGGTGATGGGCTGGCTGTATGTGCGATTGCCCTCGTCATTTTTGCCTCAGGAAGATCAGGGTTATTTTATCACCAGCATCCAATTGCCTGTCGGCGCGACCCAGCAACGCACCTGGGACGTTCTCGACAAAATGGAACAGTATTACATGAAACAGCCGGAAGTGCAGGACGTGATTGACATCGCGGGATTCAGTTTTAACGGCCAGGGCCAGAACGCCGGCCTGGCATTTGTCCATCTCAAGGACTGGAGCCAGCGCCACGGCGCGGCACATCACGTGCAGGCGATCATTGCGCGCGCGTTCATGGCGTTTTCGCAAATCAAAGACGCGATTATTTTTCCGCTCAATCCGCCGCC
>DATCBW010000246.1:0-4466 GCA_036511615.1 Verrucomicrobiia bacterium
GATTTCAAAACCGCCGATCACGCGCGGCTCATTGCGCTGGGCAAGAACGGAAAAGACTACGGCTGCGAATCTTGCCACGGGCCATGCAGCTTGCATGAAGAATCCGGCGGCGACGTCAAGCCGCCTTACAGCTTCACGTCCGGTCGTCCGCAGCCCGACGGACTGGGCGCGCGACTTTCGCTGACCTCGGCACGCGCTGTCGAAACGGTTTGTTATCAATGTCACATGGATGTGCGCGGCCAGTTCAATCTGCCGAATCATCATCCCGTGCCTGAAGGCCGCATGACCTGCATCCAATGTCATCCGCCGCACAAAGGCATCGCCCACGCTGGCGGCAGCACGCAACTGCTGGCGCAGGAGGAGAACTGCCTGCAATGCCATGCCGATCAGCGGGGACCGTTTGTGTTTGAGCACGAGGCGCTGCGCGAAGGCTGCACCACCTGCCATTCGCCGCACGGTTCCATCAACGCCGAGATGCTCACCGAACGGAATTCCAACCTGTGCCTGAAATGCCATTTTCAGCAGGTCAAGAACGGATCCGCCATCCTGATAGGCGGAGTGGATCATACTTCCCGCATCACTCAAGGCAGTTGCTGGACCGCCGGCTGCCACGAGGCCGTCCACGGTTCGCGGGTGAGTCCGTCCTTAAGATTTTAACCAATGCCACGCAAGCCGATGAAAAAAAAGTCCCGCCAATCAAAAAAGCTTTCCGCGTTGCGCCGACGGGCCGGTTATGTCATGGGCGCGTCCTTTCTCGCCGCCGGCGTGCAGGCGCAGGCCGCCGATGGAATCACGCCGGAGCAGATGTATGAAGGCGGCACGAACACTTACAACAACTGGATCGAGCTTTCCGCCGGTGGATTGATCACCGATGGCAACACGGCCCAGGCCCAGCAGCGGACCCGTCTGAACGACGGTGCGTTTGGCGGCATCGAGGATTTGCATTTCCAGGCGGAAATCGCCAAGAAGACCACGCTCACGCTGGATGGTCATGGCATTTACGACAATCACAATTACCAGCTCGGCCTTGGAGTGCAAAAGGAAGGACTGGGTTTCCTCCGTTTCAACTTTGAAAATTTCCGCACCTGGGATTCCGCCAACGGCGGCTATTCTCTGGTGGATGGAATGGCCTATCCGAATACAGGCGACGCGCTGGCGCTGGATCGCGGGAAGATTTCGTTGGAGGCCGGTTACAACAAGGAAGGCCAGCCGAATGTCACTTTCAAATATACGCACAGTTACCGCAACGGCGAAAAAGGCTCGACCCTCTGGGGGCCGGTTCATGATTCCAGCCTGGATGTGTTGCGGCTGTTCTCGGGCATTTACGACATTGATGAAACGTCGGACACCTTTCAATTGGATGTGAAGCACCACATCAAAAAAGTGAACGTCGGCCTGGGCGTCCGTTTCGAGACGGGCGAAATCAACAACGCCCACGAGCTGACTTTCTGGGCGGGCGAACCCATTCAGCAGCGCACCACCGACCGGCAGGGAACTTCCTACGACATGGTGAGCGTCCACGCCTTCGCGGAAACCTGGATCAAGCCCAACCAGTTTCTCTCCACGGGTTTCATGTTCGCCAATCTGGACGACACGTTCACCGGCAGCCGGATTTACGGGGATGATTTCGATGTCATCTACACGCCTGGATTTCCGCTGGGCTATTACGACCTCAACGGCGGCTCCCACAAAAACGAGTATGTGGCGAACGTCAACTGGATGTATTTGCCGACGAAAAAATTCACCATCACCCCGTCTTTGCGTGTGCAGAAGGAAGACTGGGACGCCGACTCGACGGGCATCGGCACGCTGGACAATTTTTCAACGGAATCTTTCGCTTCCAGCAGCAGCCGCGAGTCGCTGGACGTGTGTGAACGGCTGGACGCGCGTTACATTGGCGTGACCAACTGGGTTTTCAGCGCCAGCGGCGAATGGACCGAAGGGCAGGGGAATCTCAAGATCAACGGCGGCTTGAGCCAGATCGCCGGCATCGGCCCCGACCCGGTGCATTGTGAAACCGACGACTCGCGGTTCTTCCAAAAATACGCCTTGAGCGCCCGCTGGTATCCGGTCAAGCAGGCGAGCCTGGACGTGGGCGGCTATTTCAAAAACAACCAATACGATTACAACAACACCCAGGACAGCACACCCAATGATCCCAGCAACGGCAATGCCTATCCCGGTTTTCTCGTCTATCAGGGATTTCAAACCTGGGACGGCAACACGCGCCTGACTTTGCATCCTTTCAGCAAGGTCATGCTGGTCAGCCGCTACGAATATCAATACTCCACCATCGCCACGCGCCCCGACCCCGCGTCGGGTCTGGTGGAAGTGGATTCTTCGGAGATGAACAGCCATATTTTTGGCCAGAATGTCAGTTGGACGCCGTTGAACTGGCTCTGCCTGCAGGCCGGGGCCAACTGCGTCTTCAGCGAAACCAAGACGCCCGCCTCCGATTACACGCAGGCCATCCTCAACTCGCAGAATAATTACTGGACCGTCAACTTCAACGCCGGCATCGTGCTGGACGACAAGACGGATCTGAACCTCGGCTATTTTTACTATCGCGCCGATGACGGCCAGAACGCCGTCGTCAACGGCGTGCCGCTCGGCACCGATGCCGAGGAACACAGCGTCAATGCCACCATCACCCGGCGGCTGACCAGGAATCTGCGGTTGAATCTGAAATACGCCTACACCCACTACGAGGATTTCGCCTCGGCCGGCAGTTACAACTTCAACGCCCACGTCATTTTCTCCAGCCTCCAGTATCGCTTCTAGTTGTCTGTGCGTCCGTAACCATCCAAATTTGCCGGCACGGAAATTCGCGGCCTGACTACGCGCCGGAGCCTTGAGATTCCGACCAGCGCACGGCAAAGCGGATCATCTCGGAGGCCGATTTCAACTTGAGCTTCGCCTTGATGTTCGCGCGGTGAACTTCCACGGTCTTGATGCTCAAGTGAAGCTTCTCGGCGGATTCGCGCGTGCCCTTGCCCTGGCCGATGAGCTGGAAGACTTCAAATTCGCGGTCGGTCAATTTTTCCACCGGCGAACTTTCTGTTCCGGCGCGGCGGCCGGAAAACATTTCCAGGATTTCCGCCGACATTTTTTCGCTGACGTAAATTTTTCCTTCGAGCACCTGCCGGATCGCCTGCATCAATTTTTTTCCGCCCTCTTGTTTCATGATGTAGCCGCGCCCGCCAGCGCGCAGCACGCGCTCGGCGTAGAGCGATTCATCGTGCATGGAAATGACCAGCACCGGCAGGCCGGGCTGCATCGCGTGAAAATCCTTGATGAGTTCAAGGCCGTTTTTGCCCGGCAGCGAAATGTCCGCCAGCACCAGGTCGGGTTTCAAGTCGCCGATGCTGTCGAGCGCGCGTTCCGCGTTTTCCGCCTCGCCGCAAATCGCCAGATCCGTTTCCGCGCCGATGAGCTGGGCGAGTCCCTGCCGCATCATGGGATGATCGTCCACGATCAAAATGCGCTTTCTATTCTGCGCTGCCGATTTTTTGGTCATAAATTTTTTGGGAAAACGCACCTGATCGTCGTGCCCGCGCCGTCAGCGCCGGAACGCACTTCGAGCGCGGCATCCACGACGCCGGCGCGATACTTCATGATGTGCAGGCCCATGCCGCCGTTCTTTTTGGTTTCATTTGAAAAACCCAGGCCGTCGTCAGTCACAGCCAAAGCGAACCGGTCGCCTGCCGGTTTTATTGAAATCAGAATGCGTCTGGCGTTGCCATGTTTGACGGCGTTGTTGATGGCTTCCTGCGCGATGCGATACAGGTGCGTGGCAAAAACATTGTTCCGAATCAAAACCGTTTCGAGACATTCAAAGCGACATTCGACGCGGAACAGCTTTTGCACATGAGCCGTCAGTTCTTGCAGCGCAGACATCAAGCCGTTGGTCTCAAATTCCACCGGCGAAAGCCCGCGCGCGAGTTTGCGCGTATGCGAAATGGCCTCGCGGATGTGCTGCGCAATTTCCCCGGCCTGTTTTGATTCAGCCTTGGATTTCGCCGCCAGTTTTTGTTCCAGCACCTGGCACATCAGTTCGATGCCGGTCAGCTCCTGGCCCAAGCCGTCGTGCAAATCCTGGCCGATGCGCTGCTGCTCGCGGTTGCTGATTTCAATGATTTCCTTTTCCAACTGTTTGCGTTCCGTGATGTCGCGGACAAAGCCGGCGAACATCCGCCGGTCGGCCAGCCGCACTTCGCTCACCGACAAGTCCATCGGAAAAGTGGTGCCGTCCTGGCGCTGCCCGACGACTTCGCGACCGATGCCGATGATTTTGGCCTGGCCGGTCTGGTGATAATTTTTCAGGTAACCGTCGTGTTCGCGGCGGAACGGTTCGGGCATGAGCAGTTTGATGTTTTGCCCGATGACTTCGCGGGCGGTGTAGCCGAAGATTTTTTCCGCCGACGGATTGAAGGATTCAATAAGGCCGCGTTCGTCAATTGTGATGA
>DATCBW010000247.1:0-3581 GCA_036511615.1 Verrucomicrobiia bacterium
AAATCGAGCGGCTCTTTGCCTGGCTCTTCCACTTCCGCCGGCTGGTGGTCCGTTATGAATACCACGCGGAGAATTTTCAAGGCTTTGTTCATTTGGCGGCGGTAATCATCCTCTTGCGGCATTTATGAGATACGCTCTATGAATCCGACCACACAACAACGGCTGGCGAAAATCCAAACGGAAATTTCGGCGCAGAAAGACCTGCTGGATGAATTGAGCGGGCAGCGGCGCGCAGCACGGTCTTTTCCGCCGTGACTATTTCACGCCTTCAGCACTTCAATAAACGCCTCTTGCGCCTCCGCGTTGAAAAATTGAGTTTCTTTTGCGCGAAGATGTTCATTCCGCGTTCTTCATACTTAATTCTGCCTTCGTTTTCACGGCCCGGACAGTTCATCAAAGATTTTCTGGCTGACTGTTTCGCCGGTTTTTTCCCCGGCCCCGGCTTCGTAGGTGATGGCGTAGCGGCTTTCGGCAGCAAGCCGCCATCTGAAAAAATTTTCCGGAATTTTTACGGCGCTCTGCCGAGACGCGCTATGCTGTCTCCCAGGCAATTTCGCGCGAATCAAACACGGGTCCTTCGGTGCAGGTGCGCAGGTATTCCCAACCGTCGCCGGTCTTGACCGGAATCACGCACGTCAGACAAACACCGACACCGCAGCACATGTGTTCGTCCATCGAAAGCTCGGCAGGCACGTCAAAATCTTCCGCAGTTTTGCCGACGGCTTTCAACATTCCCGTTGGGCCACACGCAAAAAGTTTTTTGCCGTACGCGCCGCGTTTCAATTCCGCAATCAGTGGTAGCGTGACCAAACCTTTCTCGCCGTGACTGCCATCTTCGGTCGTCACGCGGACTTCCCAGCCCAGCGCGGCAAATTCTTTCTCGCACAAAATATCCATACGCCGCCGTCCGCCGACGAAAACGATGCCCTTTTGCGGCGAGCGTTGCGCGAGCAGAAACATCGCCGCCATGCCGTAACCGCCGGCGACCAGCAACGGAATTTCTCTGTCGGCTTTCGGCACGGTGAAGCCGTGGCCGAGCGGTGCGATGACGTTCAGTTCCTCGCCCGCGCGCATCCGCGCGAGTGCGTCCGTGCCTTTGCCGACGGTTTTGTAGAGGATGGAAAACGTGTCGCCTGTGACCTGAAAAATACTGAATGGCCGGCGCAGCAGCGCGTCTTTCATCGGCAAAATACGGACGTGCGCGAACTGCCCCGGCTGGATGAGCGGCGCGATTTGCGGAGCGCGCAGCACCAGGCGGAAATAGGAATTCGTGTCGCGCTCGTTCGAGGCGATGGTGACAGTTTGCTCTAACATTCCCAGCAACGCTAACGGCTGGATTCCCCCGGCGAAAGAATTTTCAACGACAGGCGAATAAAGTGGAAATTGCCCGGGGCCTGGCAAGCCGTCTTAAGGAAGCGCTGAATAAAGAGATGTTTTCATTTATCACCCGCTGATTTATGAGCAATCAGTCACAAATTGAAAATGGTTGGTGATTTATTCAGCGCTTCCTTAAGCGAGCGGTCGAGTTGCGGACAACTTCGAATTGAAGCCGGTCAAAATTTATTTTAGCCGAATTATGCGGATGGATATGGGGAGCGCACGTGTCCCGCGTCCCGCCGTCGGCTTCGTTGGCCATTTCGTCTCCACAACCCAGTGAGGGCAGTTTGTTTAACGAGATTTGAGGCGCGACGCCGCAAACCACACGCCAGAGACATATGCTCCCGATCTTGAACTGAATAGATTTCATCAAAATGGTTCTGCCGGATTTGCCGCCAGCCATTCACTGAACTTCGGCAATGGTTTTGACAAAACTGTTTGCACCTTGGAAATGTCCAGCGACGTGTCCAGCGCGCGCGGCGGCCCGGGAAAATTTCTGGCCAGGCCGGATTCGATTTTCATTCTGATTTCAGGCCAGCGTTTGACCAGCAGTTCGCCAATCTGCCAGCGCGACAATTTTTCCGCGCCGGCGACGTGATAGATTCCCGTGAAATTTTTCTGCGCCAGTTCCCAGACGGCGCGAGACGTCTCAACCGCTGGAATCGGACAACGAAACTCGTCCGTGAACAGCTTGATCCCGTGCCCTGCTTGCTGAACCGAACGGCGTAACTGCTCGTTGAACGCGCGATTGCCTGACGGCGACACGCCGCCGTTGAGCGACGTGCGCACGACCAGATGACGCGGATTTTTCAGGACAATCTCTTCGGCGGCAAGTTTGGTTTCGCCATAAGTGTGCAGCGGATTTGCTGCGTCGGTCTCAACGTAATTTCTGTTGCGCCCGTCAAAAACCAAATCCGTGGAGAAGAAAATGAATGGAATCTCCGCCGCCAGTTCCGCCAGCAGTTTTGTGGCTTCCACATTCACCCGCTGCGCGAGTGCCGGATTTTTCTGCGCCTCGCTGATGACGGTGATGGCCGCGCAGTGGATGACCAGCTGTGGCTTGTCTTTTTGAAACTCCCTGCAAACGGCGACAAAATCAAGCAGGTCAAAATCCGCGCGCGTCAGCGCCCGCACGCGCCAGCGCGGGGCAAATCGCAACGCAGTTTGGACGAGATAATTTCCAATCAGCCCGTTTGCGCCGGTGATCCATGCGAGTTTCATGCAGCGGATTTTACCGTTCGGAAAGCCGTTTGCAAAGATTCCGGCAATTGGCTAATGTTTCCCCATGTTCGTCCAGACGAAACATCGCTTCAGCGTGAAGGAGTATTACCGCATGGCGGAGACGGGCGTGCTGCGTCCCGATGCACGCGTCGAATTGCTCGGCGGACAAATTTTCGATGCTCCGCGAATTACTCCGATGCATGCAGCAACCACGCACCGGCTTGCCGACCGATTTTTCAAATTGCCCGAAGAAACCTGCATCGTTTCGGTTCGCAATCCCATCCGGTTGGATGATTTTTCTGAAGTTCAACCTGACATCGCTCTGATAAAATATCGTTCAGATTATTACAAGACACGTCACCCGCAGCCGGAAGATGTTTTTCTGTTGATTGAAGTTTCCGATTCCACGCTGGAGGCGGACCAGGCGGAAAAACTTCCCGCCTACGGACGCGCGGGCGTGGCCGAGGTGTGGATTGTGAACCTCAATGAACTGACGATTGAAGTTTATCGCGAGCCGCACTTCACCGGCTACGGCAGCAAAACCATTCTGCGCGCGGGCGACACCATTGCGCCGCTGGCCTTTCCCGATGCCGCCGTGGACGTGGCGGAATTGCTGAAGAAGTAACCGCCCTGCTTGCATGATTGGCCGCACCACAAAAAAGACAGCAATTTTGCTTTCGGTCATTTGTCTCGGTGCTTGGCTTGATGCCGACGCACAACTTGCCGACACCCAACTTGACGGGCTGCAAATCCAAGTAGCCAGCATTTACCGCTTTGGCGACTCCAGAGACCTTGATTGCTCTGTCGGATTGAAATTCACCGGAGCAAAAGCTGACAGCTCCATCGGTATGTCGCCGGTGAAAATCATTCAAGCAGTGGACGACACGGGAATGGACTTGGTGCGGACGAATAAGCACTCTTTTTCCGGCGACGATTGGCCACCAAGCAACACAGCGCTGCGGTTCTGGCAAACGGTTGGCGGA
>DATCBW010000248.1:0-6898 GCA_036511615.1 Verrucomicrobiia bacterium
GAAACCGTGAGTTGATTTTGCACACCCCAATTTAATCCTGTGGCAGTCAAGTTCGTGCTCCACATATAATAATATGGTCCGGGCGTGACGAAATTAGGATCTTGAATTTCCGCGCTCAAGTTTTGTGAACTCGTCGGCCCGCTGAACTGCACATAATCAATGACGTTGCTTCCATCCAGAATAAAGGCCTGAAACCAATTTGTGGTAATCAAACCAAACTGCGGAAAAGTGGGAAGCGAGGTCACGCCGGGAATAAAAGTCGGGGATGGATTTTGATCCATCGGCGAGAAAGCCAAGAAATCTCCATTCTGATCAAGCACCAGCGCCGAAGCCGGCAGGAATGGAAAGTCGAACGTGCCCGAAATGAATGAACTTGGGGCTGCCTGACGGGCTGCTGGAATTTGAGTGGTATCCCAAGCCGAACCCGGCCAAGTGGTCAGGTAGTATGCGAAATTGGTGAAGAACAAAAAGCTTTGAACATAGGCACCATTCGTCAAAACCATGCGTGCCGTGTCGCTGGCATAAATGCTGATCGGGCCGCCGGGATAATTCGTGGCGTAGGAATTCCAGAATGAAAAGCCGATGTGATTGGTGACGCTCATCACGAACAGTTGGTTCGTTGCAAAATCACTGGCGGTCGCTGCATTGTAACCTTCGACCTTGGCGCGTGCGATTTGCAGCTTGCGCGTCACCTGCATCGTGTTGAAACTGTAAAACTCGTTGAAGTTCGGCAGATATTTCTTTGCGACGATGATCCACGGCACGCCATAAACATTCGCGTTGGAACTGATTCCCGTCGGCAAATAGGAAATATCCATCGGCGTTGCGAGTTGCGGGTCGGCGAATCCAGTCACACCGACAACCTGCTGGTAGCCGGTGATGAAAACATTTCCCGAATTGTCGCGGTTGAACATCGGACGGAAAACGGTTGGATAAAAATTGGTCGTCGTCGCGTCGTAAAGGTTCGCCGAAAGTTGCAGCAGCCGCTGGACTGCGGGCGAATAGACAAACACGCCGTTGGTTGCCACCGGGATGTTGGTCACGCCAAAACTGAAGTTGTTCCGCAGCAGCTTGTCGGCAACCGTGGTGAAAAAACCGACGGGATCAGCGGCATCAATCGCCGTTCCTGCCGTTGCATTGTTGATGATTGCGAGCCAAAAGCAAATTCCCAACAGCCGGACGCACCTGCATATTTTGGCAGTGCGCGGCAGAACTGGCAAAATATCAGCCCAAGTTTTCACAGTTTCGTCTCGAACTCTGACAGTAATGATAGAGCCTTTGAATGAGGTTTGCCGAGCTTATTGTCGGACTAATATATGCGCGTTTTTTGTCGTTCCAAACGCAAGGATCGCGAAAGCTGACACACCGCAATAATTGAGATTCCAATTCCAAAGTCGAATTTGCTTTCACCAACTTGCACGGTCTGCTAGAAAAATGTCGTGCGCAAAATCCTTTTCATTTTCAGCCTGTGCCTCGGCGTCCTCGCGCTTACAGCGGGCGCGGAGACGCTGACCCTGACCGACGGTGGTTCGGTGACGGGCGACTTTGTGAAGTCTGACGACAACGGCCTGATGCTGCACTTGTCGGGGGACACTTACACCAACGTCCCGTGGGGGCAGTTCTCGCAGGACGCGCTCAAGCAGCTTTCCCAAAATCCAAAAATGCAGCCGTTCGTCGAGCCGTTCATCGAGCCGGACGAATCGCAGCGCCCGCAGCCGGTGGAAATCCGGGTCAACCCGGTGACGCGTCTGGACCGGCCGGAGAACCCTTCACTGTTCGGCGGCCTGCTGAAATCCTCCGTGGGACTGTTCATCTTGTTCGTGCTTTATCTGGCGAACCTTTTTGCGGCGTATGAGATTTCCCTCTTCCGCGCGCGGCCCGTGGGACAGGTGATGGGCGTGTCAGCGGTGCTGCCGTTGATCGGACCGATCATTTTCCTGGCCATGCCCATCAAGATGGACGCGCCGCCGGAGGAGCAGGCCGCCGAAGGAGTGCCGGCGGGCGGCGGCGAACCAGTTCCGGCGGAAGAAATTCAGATCACCGAGGCGTCGTGGAATCCGCAGTCGGAGGAAAAGAAGCTGGAACCGCAGATTTATTCGCGCGGCAAGTTCACGTTCAACAAGCGTTTCATTGAGACGCGGTTCCCCGCGTTCATGGGCGCCGGGCAGGGCGATCTCGCAAAAAAATACACCATGGAAGTCAGGACGATGAAAGACCATTTCACCGCCGAGCGGATCGTGCAGGTCGCGCCGACGGATGTCATTTTTGCCGCCGGCAAGCGCGGGCAGGTCACCGTGGCGCTGGCCGACATTCAGGAAATCAAACTCAATCCCAAGGCCGCTTGAAATACCGCACCATTCTCATGTTCGGCGCGCCGGGTTCCGGCAAGGGCACGCACGGAAAAATCCTCGGGGCGGTTCCGGGTTACCTTCATTGCAGTTGCGGCGAGGTTTTCCGCAACTTGAGTCCCGAAACACCGCTCGGAAAAATTTTTGTCGAATACTCCAGCCGCGGCGAACTCGTGCCCGACGAGCCGGCCATCGAACTCTGGCAGCGCTTCGCGCATGGCCTCACCGCCAGCGGACGGTTTTATCCCAAACACGACACGCTCGTGCTCGACGGCATTCCGCGCAACGTGCATCAGGCCGAGATGCTGGATGATTTTCTCGAGGTCGTGGCCGTCTTTTACATGCGCAGCGGCAACGTGAAAAACCTCGTTGCCCGCCTGCAGCGCCGCGCGCTCAAGGACAACCGGCTGGACGACGCCAACATTGAGATCATCCGCGCGCGGCTCAAAACCTACGAGCAGGAAACCAAGCCCGTGCTGAATTTCTACGGCCGGGAAATCGTCCATCGCATCAACACCGACGGGACGCCGGTGCAGACCTTTTCAAAAATCCTTCGGCGCGTCGCCGAGCTTTGAAGCAACGTCGCGTGGAACGCCGCCGATGATTCGGCGGTCGGGTTGAACCGATTCTCCGCTATGGGAGCAACTGTCAAAGTGAGCCATGACCGGGATTCAATGTGCTCCGCAGCAAGCCATCGCTCAACTGTGGTTTTAAGAATGGAGGCAGGGCGGAAGATTATTTCGCTGGCGCGAGGTCGGCACCGATGGCGCGTTCAAATTTGGCGCGGGCGGCGGCGTAGTCGTGTTCCGCCTGGATTTGCGTCGTGCGCGCCTGTGTGAGCGACGTTTCGGCATCGAGCACGTCGAGCTGCGTGCCGGTGCCGGCCTCGGCGCGGGCCTTGGCTTCGCGCAGGGCTTCGTCGGCCTCTTCCTGGACTTTTTGCTGCGAGTCCAGAATTTCACGCGCCTGGATGAAATCGGAATAGGCGGTGCGCACCTGCAGTTCGATCTGGCGGGACTGGTCGGCCAGCGTCGTCTTGGATTTGTCGAACTGGGCCTTGGCCTGTTTGACTTTGCCGGAGGTGAGCGCGCCGTCAAAAATGTTCCAGCTCATTTGCGCGCCGGCGTTCCAGCCGTTGAACTGGTCATGAAGATCGGTGCTGAACTGCGAGTTCATCCAGTTGTAGCCGGCGAACACCGACACGGTGGGCTTGTAACCGGACTTGGCGTTCACAATGTTGAGCTGCTGCAATTCGATGTTCTTGCGCAGCGAGACGAGTTCCGTGCGGCGCGTGAGCGCCTGCTGGATGGCGTCGGGCAGGTTGATCTGGTAGGGCGCGGTGTTAAAATCGTCCGTGAGGTTGAGCGGAATGTCCTCCCAGACGTCGCGCGGCAGATTGTAACCGAGCAGGTTCGCCAGGTTGTTTTTGGCGATGCGATAATTGTTGCGCGCGCTGATCAAATTTGGGCGTTCGTTGGCCACGGCGACCTCGGCGCGCAGCACGTTGAATTTGGGAACGGTGCCGGCGTCGAGCCGGTGTTGCTGGTCTTCGAGTTCCTTTTCTAAAAGATTCACCGAGGCTTCGCGAACGGTGATTTGCTGCGCCGCCAGCAGCACGTCGTAATAGGCAACCTGCACGTTCAACAGCGTGTCCGCCACGCTGGTTTGATAATTGGCCAGCGCCTGCTTGTCGGTCGCGTTAGCAGCCTTGAACGCGGCGACCATCCGCCCGCCCATGTAAATGGACTGCACGATCTGGATGCCCGCGTTCCAGCTCTGGTGCGGTTCCGGGTAATTGAAGCCGGGCGGCTCCTGCAACAACGTGATTTCCTCGTCTTTGTATTGGCCGGTCGCCTGCAACTGCGGCAGCGCCACCGCGCGCGTCTGCACCACCAGGCCGTGCGACGCCTCCAGATCATTCTTGGCCTCCAAAATCGTGGCGTTTTGCAGGAGCACCGTGTTGAGCGCGTCCGCCAGCGACAACGGGCGCGTGAGCCACGCTGGCGTGTTGGTGTCCGCCGCGAGGCCGGGGCCGGCGGCGATGAAAAACAACGTGATTGGCAGAATGATCTTCAATCTTTTCATGGTGCAAAAAGTCAATGTTTCGCGGCGGAAAAAACCTTCATCGCCGCCAGCGAAAACTTGGTGATGTGGGCGGCCAGTTGTTCAATGCCCGCCGCGTCCAGCGCGGGCTGCTTCGGAAACAGCCGCGACACCACCGGACCGCAATGATGATAAAAAACACACTGGCTGACCACGCTGAATCCGCACAAACGCACACGTTCGTCATTGAGCGGGCGGTCCAGGATTTCCGCCACGATTTTCCAAAGCTGGGCCGCCATCGGGCGGATGCGCTCCGCCACCAGTGAATCCAGCGCCGCCGTCGGCTCGATCATCTCGCGCGACATCAGCTTGCCATGCCACGCGTTCGGCCCCGGGTCAAAGATCCGCAGCAGCAGCGAATGCACGAAGGCGCGCAGTTTTTTTTCCGGCGGCGCGTCGGCGGCCAAGTCCAGCAACGGCGGATATTTTTCCACCGCCCGGCCATGCGCAAGACGCAGCACTTCGGTATAAAGGGCTTCCTTGTCGCCGAAATGATAATTGATCGCCGCGATGTTTGCGCCCGCGCGTCCGCAAATTTCGCGCACCGTCGCGTTGCGAAAACCGCCCTCGGCAAAAACCTCGCCCGCCGCGTTCAAAAGCTGCCGGCGAGTTTCGTCGTGGCTCGAATCGCCGGTTTCAAGTTCCGATTTCATTTTCACGTTCAAACACAAGATTCAAACAATTGTTTGACAAGTCAATAAATTTTTTGTTCATTGACGTGGAATGTGGAAATGCCCATGAAAATCCGCCGAATCCTGATTTTGTCCGCTGCCGCCCTGGCTGCCGCCTGCTTTTCCGGCTGCTCGCCCAAACCACCCGCTGCATTTCAGGGCTACATCGAGGGCGAATATGTTTATGTCGCCTCGCCGCTCGCGGGCGCGCTCATGAACCTCGCCGTCGCGCGCGGCGATTCCGTGACGAACGGGCAACTGCTGTTTGCGCTGGAACGCGGTTCGGAAGCGGATGCCGTCCAGCAGGCGGAAAAAAATCTCGCGCAGGCCAAGGCCCAGTTGGACGATTTGACGAAAGGCGAGCGTCCGACGGAAATCGCCTCGCTCGCGGCGCAACTGGACCGCGCCCAGGCCAATTTGAAATTGTCCGGCGACGAACTGGCGCGGCGCGAAAAACTCGGCGGCGCGGACGTGATTTCCAAGGAAGAACTGGACCGGGCGCGCGCGCAACGCGATGCCGACCAGGCGCAGGTGGATCAATTGGCAGCGGATTTGGAAACGGCCCGGCTTGGCGGTCGTGTGGATGCCGTTCGTGCCGCGCAGTCGGCGGTCGCCGCGCTCGCCGCCGCGCTCGCGAAAGCGGAATGGGCGTTTGACCAGAAGCAGCAGTTCGCGCCGACCAATGCAACGGTTCACGACACGCTTTACCGGCAGGGCGAATTTGTCGCGGCGGGCAGTCCCGTCGTTGTTTTGCTTCCGCCGACAAACCTCAAAGTCCGCTTCTTCGTGCCGGAGGAAAAATTGCCGCAGATAAAAATTGGCGGGACGGTTTCCATCAAGCCCGACGGCGCGCCGCAGCCGATTGCCGCCACGGTGAATTACATTTCCACGCAGGCCGAATACACGCCGCCGGTGATTTTCAGCCGCGAGACGCGGGCGAATCTGGTGTTTATGATCGAGGCGAAATTTTCCCCGGCTGACGCGGCGGACTTGCGCCCTGGGCAGCCGGTGGATGTAAAATTGTCGCAATGAAAACATACCACGTCATTATCGCACTAATTACATTTGGTTTCGGTTGCGCAACTCACCATGAGAATGTTTCTCTAAATTTGAATGGCAGCGAAAAAGTCATTCGCCAGCGATTGCAAGACGAATTAATTCCTTTCCCACAAACGACGCCTTTCGATTCGGACGCAAAGAAACGGGAAGCTTTTCTGACTGGTTTTTGTAAAGCGTGGGATTTTGTCGTAAGTGGAGATGCTTTGCATGCCACGATGGGAGTTTCAATACCCAATGGCTTTGAAGAATCCTGGAATGCGGGTTGGAAAGATGGGTATAAAATCGCCAGCGAGTGTTGGATGCGAGAATTCGAAAAATTGCGCGAACACAATGCGCGCCAAAATTCTTCTCCATGACTGCTTCCGACTTCGCCATTGACGTGCGCGGCGTCACGAAAAAATTCGGCGCGCGCACGGTCGTCAACGACATCGCCATGCAGGTGCGGCACGGTGAGATTTACGGCTTTCTCGGCCCGAACGGCAGCGGCAAGACGACTTTTTTGCGGATGCTCTGCGGCCTGCTCCGGCCCGACGCCGGCAGCGGCCATTGTCTCGGCCTCGATTTCCGCCGCGAGTCCGCCGAGATCAAAAAGCGCGTCGGCTACATGACGCAGAAATTTTCGTTCTACGAGGATTTGACCATTGAGGAAAACTTGGATTTCATCGCGCGACTTTACGAGATTCCGCAGCGGAAAGCCGCCGTGCAAAAAAGCCTGGA
>DATCBW010000249.1:0-14820 GCA_036511615.1 Verrucomicrobiia bacterium
AACACGACCCGGCGACGATTGATTTTGCGAAACATCTTGTTTCGCTGCAGGCAACCCCAAGCGTCCAGGCTTTTGCCGTCGTTCTGCGGCTGCTGAATGCCGACGGGCAAAAGGCGGTCATTCGCGCCATGCTCAATTCCGGCCGGCTCCGCAAAGAGGAAGCCGAGCCGCTTGCGAAGGCGGTCGCCAAGCAACTGGGTTTGCCCGAAGCCCAAATCACTCCCAAAACCGAAACCGCCGCGCTGGGCAAAATTGAATTATCCGGCTGGGACGCCATCCGCGAACTCATCGCCAGCCGTGCCGCGCCGGGTGACATCACCGCCGCCATCCGCAACCGGCTTCATGCGAAATATGATGCCGACGAGGTCAAGGAAAGCTGGCTGGTGCTGGCCGAGTCCGACCCGATGACTTTTGTCCGCATCTTCTCGCTGCTGCCGTATCTGCCCGACGGCCAGACCGATCCGATCGCCCGCGCGGTGTTGGAATCATATACGAGCCGGCTGACGCACGAGAAATACGCCTCCACTTACGCCAAGGTCATCGCCACGTTGAAGAATCTTTTCAGGGTCAAAGCCGACAGTCCGGCGCTGGTGAACTTCATTGCGCTCGTAAAGTGGGTGGACCCCGACTCCGCCGAAAAAATCACCAAGGACATTGGGATGGCGGCCTGAACATCAGCGGAGAAAATCCCGTTGCAGCAGCCGCATCAGGTCGTTCACCGCCAGCATCAGTTCGCCGCGACGTTCCGCGTTGTTCGCGTCCGACAAATCCACCGGTGCGCTCATCGCTGCGGCATAGCGGTGCGTCAAATAATTTTCATTCAACTTAGCATGACATATTATGGCAAAGGAACAACGCGGAAAAACCGGCAGTGATAATTGTTCGCATTGGTGTCCGTGTAATCAAAAGCCGAATTGGGATTGGAATTTGTCAGGATAGGCGTCCATGCAACCAGGTTTGTGGAAGCCTCCAAAATAAAGCTGCGTCCGGACGTGCCGGTCAGATGCACTTGAAAGACTCCGCAAGCCGGAGACGAAGCGTTCAAAACCAGGGTGTTCGTGTTCAAGGCGGCTTGGGCGGAGAGTAATTGATTCAACTTGTGGTTTTCATTTTTCGATTCTTCCGGAAGAACTGCGGACACCTCAAATATCCAACCATTCTCTGAAGTGCGATTATCAGGGAGTTTTTCGGCTCTCCAGGTGCCATCGGGTTTCACCGTGGCCTGAACACCGTTGACCCAGACACTATAATTGGCAGCACTGACTTTTCCGGTCACTGTAATCCATGGACCAACTGGATGAAACGGGTCAAAAGGATCCAGGCTGACACGAGCTTCTCCTCCATAAACAACCATGTTGGTGGTGGAACTATTGCCGGCAGCGTCGGTGGCGGTCAAGATCAACTGGTTGGCCCCGGCGGCAACCGTCGGCTCATTTGCCGAATAATAATCACCCATCCTGCCCACGCGGAAAGTGATGTTTTGCGTGTGTCCGTTTGCCGATAGCTGTCCGGTCAGTTGTGCGGTGGGGTTGTCCAATGCCCCCATGACAGTCAGAGTATCGCTGTCGATGATCGCTCCGGACAGCGGAAACTTGGGCGTGATAACGGGCGGATTGGTGTCGCCGGCGAGGGAGAAAACCAGCACGAAATTGGTGCCGACCTGATTGCCAAGAAAGTCTTCACCATGAAAGACAAAAGTATTGGTGCCTTGACTCAAGGGAACGTCAAAACATTGAAAATAGTTGGTGGTGGTTCGCGACAAGTTCCGGTCATAATAGGTGTCGGTGACAAGCGCATTTTCATTATCAATGGTTTTCATCCCCATTTGATTATAAAGGTCAAACTTGAGTTGTCTGGCATCGCTGTTGAAGTAACCGTGTAACTGAACTATTGGACGGGAGGTAATTTTCTGTTTCGGATCGGTGATAACAATAACCGGCTTGGGCGTTCGCACCACAACGCCACCGCCATTCCACCCATTTCCACGGGATTCGCCGTTATACCTAAAATTAAACAAAAGTTCGCGCCTTCCATCGCCGGGTCCCAAATCAACAATCAAATTGGTCTTGAACGGAAGCCATTGCGGATCACCCAAATCACGGCTGGCTGGCGGTTGTGGAGGAATTGCCAGCCTTGCATTGTGATTCGTTTTTACTTCGACTTGCCATTGTTCCACCGCCGCTTCCTGGCTCTTCTGCCACGCTTCCATCGGGTCATTGGTCTGAACCACAACTGCCATCCATTCCGGAGTCTCACCTACAGGAATCAGTGTCACCGCGACCGCGTTGCTATTCACCGTTTCAAGAAACCGAGTAGCCACACTGCGAGCCTGGGCGAAAATCATTGTTTGCAACAGCAATGCCAAAGACAAACCCAGATGTGTCTTCATGAATTTTATTGGTGGTTTAACTGGCGGAAGTCTATTGCACCAAAGGCCGTTCGCAAACTCATTTCAACATGAACATTTTGCGCGGAGTTAAAAGCCAACTTTCATGAGCCGCAGATATTTTCAATAGTGGAGCTTGAAAGTTATATCACAGTTGTCTTGGCTTGATAAACTGCCCGTCAAATCGAAGTCGTCCAGGTCGTGGACCGGCGTGAGGAAAAATCAGCGGAGAAAATCCCGTTGCAGCAACTGCATCAGATCGTTCACCGCCAACATCAGTTCGCCGCGCCGTTCCGCGTTGTTGGCGTCCGACAAATCCACCGGCGCGCTCATCACCTTCGCATAACGGTGGGTCAACGCCACGCGTTCACTTTGCTGGCCGGACTCATGCAGCAAGGCACGGACTTTCTCTGCCTGTCTTTTGGCCAGGGAAATTTTCTTCAATGCCGCGTCCGCCGTAATGTCGTCCGCTTGAACTTTCTTCAGCAGGCCGCACGCAAACAGCCGGCAGCGCTTCGGCCTGTCCTCGTAAATCTGGCAGAGCTTGCCGTCAAAGCACGCGCACGGCTGGGCAAACGCGAGTCGGGCCTTGGTCTTTTGATGAATGGCGAGACCGAGTTTTGCCAGCCATTTCGCGTCGTCGCCCGCCCGCAGTTCCACGTCCGCGAACAACGTGCTGTCGCAGCACAGGCCGCAGTTCGGGCAAAGCTGGGACACGGCGGTGTTTGAACCAGTTTGATTCATGGCCAACAGTGTGCCGGTTTGCCCGGCAAATCCAACCGTTTCCAATGGCGGAAAAAATCCGGCAGGTTGAACCGGCAATCCGGCGTTTTAGCATTTGCCACGATCCTTCCGGGTTTTTGTCGCGCGGCAGCGACGTGCGGAAGCTCAAAATCCAAAGAAATCTAAACCTCGTTATTCTGTCCGGTAACATTGGCAGAACATTTGACCTCACGGAATGATGGAATTGCTCCAGGCGCTGCCGTCAGATGGAAGCACCTCCGGCAATCGGATCAATGGCCGCTGTAAGCAATGCGCCAGAGCGTGCCGTTGCCATCCTCGGTCACGAGCAACGCCCCGTCGTGCGCCACGGCCACACCTACGGGACGGCCCCAGACGCTGCGGTTGTCCACTACAAATCCCGTCAGAAAATCATCGTATTCACCAGTGGGGACGCCGTGGTTGAGGCGCACGCGCACCACTTTGTAGCCGGTGCGCAACGTGCGATTCCACGAACCATGCAAGGCATCAAAAGCGTCGCCGCGATATTCGGCGGGAAAAGCCGCCACGCCATTCGTTGCCGTATAAAATGTCATCTCCAGCGGAGCCGAGTGCGATTGAAACATCACGTCGGGGACGATTGCCTTGCCGGCGAGATCCGGCCGTTCACCAGCTAGGCGGGGGTCTTCAAAATTGCCCATGTAATACCAAGGCCAGCCGTAGAATCCGCCCTCCTTCACGCGAGTTATGTAATCCGGCACAAGATTGTCGCCCAAGCCGTCGCGCTCATTGGTTGAAACCCACAAGTCGCCCGTCTCCGGGTTCACCGCCATTCCCACGCCGTTGCGGATGCCAGTGGCGAAAGCACGGAGCGGTTCGCGCCCTTCCGGGTCGGTGACGAGAATGTCGGCGCGATGGGTTTCCGGTCCCCAGGCCGCGCCCAATCCATTTTCCGTTTCCCATGCCGGAATGTCCGAAAGATTTTTTTTGCTCATTTCTTCGGCGACGTTTGAACCGGAACCAACCGAGATAAACATGCGCTTGCCATCGCGGGAGAACGCCACGTCGCGCGTGCTGTGCCCGCCGCCGCCTTCACAGAGGCGCGGGACAATCACTTGGGCGTCGCCGCTCGCCTTCAAATCGCCGTTGTGATAGGGAAAGCGGACGACCGAATTGTTGTTGGCCACATAAATCCATTGCGGATTATCGCCGGCCGGATAGAAAGCGATGCCAAAGGGCCGGTCAAGTCCCCCTGCAAAAATCTGGTTCTCGGTGGGAGCGTCCGCGCCGTCAGCCGCCCGTAGCACCCGGATGCGTCTCGCACCCGTTTCCGCGATGAAAATGTCACCATTGGGCGCCACCCGCATCAGCCGCGGATTCGTAAGGCCGGAGGCAAACAGACGCACGGTGAATCCCGGTGGCACGGACAAAACGGCATCGTCCGGCTGTTTGATCACGCGCGGATTATTGCCCGCCGAGGCGGTTTTGAAAGGCGGCGGCAAATCCGCCAGTGTATTATGGTGCATGACACCCGGGGCGGCGTGTTGCCAGGCATTGGGATCAGTTTCAACCGAGATCGCCGTTATTTGCACCACGCTGTTGCTCAAGGTGACGCCGGCGGGAATCTCCAATGTCGAAAGATAGGCAATCAGGTCGCTGCGATTCCCGGCATCAGGCACGGGCATCGGCATGGTCGTGCCCGGAACCGCCAGCAGCGGATTCGTGAGGAAATGATCCAACGTGGCGGCATCCCAGACGATGCCGGAATCACCCAGGGCTTTCGTATAATTAAAACCCAGACCGGAACCGGCGCGCCGCCCCACAACGCCCACCAGGCTAGGACCTTGTTTCACAATCACCATGTTTCCCGGTCCGAGGCTCGTGGTGTGACAAATGGCGCAGGTCGTCTGAAAGAAAGTTCTTCCCCGGCCGGCATCGCCCGCTGGCTGATCTTGGGCCACGGCCTGATATGCAGTGCCGGGACCGGCCAGAAAGCTTAAAACGAGCGCGTATGCAAATAATCGTAAAAATGTCATGGGTGTTCTTCTTGTTATGATAATAAGGCCGGATGTTAATTAAGGTTTCAATCCAAAGCCAGCAATTTTTGAAGCCAAAACCGGGTTTCCACCAGCCGCCGGGAATTGCCGGCAAGTTACGTTTCCAGCCGCCCACACGCCAGAGCGGTTCGCTTTCCGGCAGGTGCAAACGTCGCGGAGGCGTTTGGCCATGACGCACAGGCATGGGCGAAATATCAATGCCAATCCCACGCGTGGATTTTTCGAGGGGACACAGGACGATTCTCCTTCTCCGTGAGAAAGTCACGGATTGTGAGAGGTTATGGATGCAACAATCGAAGGAATAAATTCCCCGCAGCAGACGGGAAGATGAGGCTCTTGTTAGTTACGTCGTCGGCTATGGGATAGGTTGCTCCTACATTGGCTGTGGGATAGCCGTCATAGCCGCTGGGCAGCCAATTCGGGTCCGTCAGATTGGGCTTCTCCTGCAATGACCAACCGGGTGAAACTGACGGCCACGACACCAGCAAATTCCTACCTTGTTGTTTTATGGTCAGCGTTGGCGAGTTGGTGGGCGATGGGAATATGGAATTATTCATCAGCACCGTCACCGTGTTGTCGTCGTAATTCGCGACTACTAAATCTAATTTGCCATCTGTGTTCAAATCCGCTGCCAAATCGTTGACCGCACCAATGCCTACGATGAATGTGGTATTCGACCCAAAACTACCGCTGCCATTGTTTGTTAATATCGTCAATGAATTGCCGTTTCCTGGAACGGTGCCGTAGATTCCGCCGTTTGCGCTGATCAAATCCAGTTTGCCGTCCCCGTTCAAGTCAGCCGCAGTAACCCAATTCGGAATGCCGGCCACGGTCAGCGTGGCGTTCGAGCCAAAAACACCTGTGCCGTTGTTCGTCAGCACGGTCAAAGTGTTGATTGCATTGTTCGCGGTGATTAAATCCACATGGCCGTCGCCGTTGACATCCGCTGCCACGACCCAGTCCGGCGCCGTTCCGACAGTGATTCTCGCGTTGAAACCAAAGACACCGCTGCCATTGTTGGTCAGAATCGTCAACGAGTTGGCATTGCTGCCTTTTAGATTTGCGGTAATCAAATCCAAATGTCCGTCGCCATTGACATCCGCCGCACACACGCAAACCGGGTAGCTGCCCACGTTAAGCGTGGCATTCGAGCCAAAAAAGCCGCTGCCATTGTTTGTATAGATCGTCAAGATGCCGGCACTAATATAGCTTGGGCTAATCAAATCCAAATACCCGTCACCATTGACATCGGCTGCCACAACATCTCCTGATGAACTAATCACGTTGAAAGTGGAATTAGAACCAAAAACACCACTGCCATTGTTCGTCAGCACGGTGACTGAATTATTCCCAGCATTTATGCTGATCAGATCCAAATGTCCGTCGCCATTGACATCCGCCGCCACGACACCCGCCGGGTTTTTGCCAACGGTCAGAGTGGCATAAAAGGCAAAGCCACCACTGCCATTGTTGGTCAGCACCGTTAGCGTGTTGGTGTTATTCCCATTCGCCGTTATCAAATCCAGTCTTCCATCGCCATTAACGTCAGCCACGGTGACAACTGGACCACTGCCGACGGGATAAGTATTTGCGGTGAAGTTGAGGCCTTGTGCGGTCACAAAATTAACGGCGGTAAAAAGGCAGCAAAGAATTGCCGCAGCCGACAATGTTATGGTTTTCATTTTCTGATTCTTGTTTGGCATTTATTATAGCGTCACGCAAGCTTCTTCGGAATGTGTTCGTCGAGGATTTCCTGCACGGTCAGGGCGACAATGACTTTGTGGCTGCGCTTGAAGAATGATTCAATCTCCTGCCAATGAATCTTGTAGCAGCCGACGTGAGGAGGCTCTAACTGAAACCCCGGCACAGGAATTTGAAATGAGCCTCGTCACCTCGTCTCCTACAAATCAAGGAAGGACGACGAAGCCGCGTCCAGCACACCAGAGCATTCGCTTTCCGGCAGGGCACAAACGTCGCGCAGGCGTTTGGCCATGACGCACAGGCATGGGCGAAATATTATGCCAATCCCACGTGCGGATTTTCAAGGGACGGAATCGCGATGAGATATGTCCGGCGCGACGCCCGTTCCCGGAACGGGGTCGCGCCTCAACTCAACGCTACAATGCCGCCCGGACGAACATAAACACGGCGCGCACCATTGCGAAAACCGAACCTTATTTGGTTTGGGTGTCCGTGGTCGTCGTGGTGACGGGAGCGGGCACCGTGGTTTGTTGCGACGTGGTGGTTGTGCTGTGCGTGGCTCCGTCAGAGGCACAGCCGGTTATTGATAAAAGTGCGGCGGCACCGACACAGCAGAGGATGATTTTTTTCATAAGTATGATTATTGTTTGGTTTGTTAATTTACAATGCATTATTGCGCCATCCGCCGGCCAAAGGCTATGGGGTATAACCCTAACCTCTCTCTCTGGGATGGCGGATGATTCTCCTGCTCCATGGGTAGAAGACCCCATGGCAACCGTGCAGCGTTGGTTTATCCTGCGGGCTTTCTGCCTTCCACTTGCCAATGTTCTATTTGGGCTTCAGTTTGAGGGGGTGCAATGCCTCCTTTTTATTTTACCTGGATGGGATAACAGCGTTCTTTCGGGCCGAGTTCGCTTGCCTGCTGTTTGCGCGGCACGGCGTGGCACCGTAGCGGCGCGGCGGCAGACCGCCGCAAACTTTTACGTTCAGTTCAGATGGCGGCGCTCTGCCGAGACGCCGCTACGCCCATGCCGCCGACCGGCACCTTGTTTGGGATGCCGCCGAGGGCGATGACCGCCCAGTTCTCAAATCTTCCATGACGTAGGAGACGACGTGAGGAGTCTCTAATTAAAAACCTGCAACTGGGATTAAAATGAGACTCGTCACCTCGTCTCCTACAAATCAAGGGCGGACGACGAAGCCGCGTCCGGCGCGCCAGAGCGGTTCGCTTTCCGGCAGTCCGCAAACGTCGCGCAGGCGTTTGGCCATGACGCACAGGCATGGGCGAAATATCAATGCCAATCCATTGGCGTTTCAAATTTTGCGTTGCAAAAATCATTCTGTTCAATTTGCAAGTTTCTTGCCCTTGGTATCTGGCAACCCCGCCGGATGGTGAACGGTGACAGCCGTCACTTCTCCTTTGCCATTCTTGATGAAGATGAATTGCTCATCAGCAATCTTGAGAAAGAAATTCGTTTCCGATTCGGGATAAATATCGAAAGTGCCCCCGCTGCCGGGCTTGCCCGGTTGGTCAGAAACCTGCACGACCAACTGATCTCCTTGTCGCCAGATTTTCAGATTTCTTTCATAGAGAATCATTTTGTCCGGCGCAAATTCGTATTGGCCGGCACAGACATCGAGAAGTTTCGTGTTTAGCTTGATGGCGACATGCTGATCAGAGATTTTCGCAAGAGAAAACTCAGCTCCGGGGATCTGCGCGGTTAAACGGGTCACCTTGCCCCGGTTATCCCGGAAAAAAGTCACGGGCATGCCGGTCAACCTGTTAAAAAAGTGAGTTTCCGATTCAGGCAATAGTTCAACAGGAATTTCCGGCCAAAATTCAGCAGGGAAAGGCGGCAGTAATTTGGAAGTGATCGGTGACCGTTGGCGATAAACCGCAAGGGTGTATTGGGCAAAAGCCCGATTCCCTTCGCAGCGGATACTTATGCCGGGGTGGAAAAACGCGCAAACCATGTGACTCAACACTAGCGCAATGAGAGCCACTAAAAGACCACTGACGAGAACCGCCCCGCCCAAGATGATGCAGCGCTTACGGAAACTGGCAGTGCGCCAGAGAAAGACCAATAGCACCGCGAGGCAGAAGCTCACAGGGATATAAATGACCGCCTTGGGCGCGTTGAAGAGATACTGCCGCAGCGTGAGTATTCCCAGCGTAAAATCGGGTGTAAGCTGATATTGCCCCCCACATGAATCATAAAGCTGACTGTTGATTTTTGTCTCCTTTGGCCGACGATCCGGCTGCCATTCGCTTTCAAGTAAAAGCCTTCCTATGGTATGAACGTCCTCATCCTCCGAACTAGACATGACCACTATGCCGCGACGCTGCGTCATGTCGAAACCGGCAAACGCGGTGTAACCAGGCCCGCTTCCGGTTTTCCAGACGATTTTTGTCCCATCCAACTCGCGCGTGATAAACCAACCCAACCCAACGTCCTCATCAATAACGTCCGTATGAAAGTGCGCGGCATGCGTTTTTTCCATGAGCGGTGTCAGGCTGGATGGCATCAGACCGAGGTTGGCCGACACATATTTTAGCATGTCATTGGCGGTCGAGCGCAGCGCGGCAGCGGCCATCAGAGCTCCCCAATCCCAACTCGAGACCACATGGCCGAGTTGATTGTGTCCGGTGGCAAACCGCGATTTCAGTTCTGGCGTCAGCGTGAACCGCGTGCTGTCCATCTCTAATGGTCGGCAAATCCGATCCACCACCAGTGATTCGTAGTTCGTCCCGGCTTTCAAAGCGATGGCTTGACCAAGCAATGCTATTCCCACGTTTGAATATTCATACTTCGTTCCCGGCTCACGGGTCAATTTGTATCCGGACACGAAGGCATCCAACTTCTCGAAGGTATAATCAGCAGTCGGTAAACGACTTTTAGGGCCGGCGTTATCAGGCAAGAGTGGAAGCCCGGAGGTGTGCGTGGCCAACTGGAGCAGGGTGATTTCTTTGCCGTTACGGGTCGGCATTTTAACCGACTCGGGCAAATACTTTGTCACGGGGTCATCCAGCTTCATTTCCCCGCGCTCGACCATGTCTTGTAGCAACAACCCGGTAAATGTCTTCGTGACGGAAGCGAGATCGAACAATGTGTCGCCATTCACCTCCTGATCGGTGCCGTTGTCCAATTTTCCATAATTGACAATGCTGCTGCCATGCTCGTCCACAATACCGACCACGAGGCCAACGTCCCGTTTTTCAACCTCGATGCGCCGTTGCAGAAACGCATGGACGGCGTTGGTGAAATCTTCCGCGCCAACGTGAAAGGGAAACGCCGATAACAGTATTGTAAAACAACCGGCTCGGATGGCGTAATTCATTTCACAATTTTAATTTTCGCCGAAAATTGGCATGACCTTGACGTAGTGGCTGGCGTGCCAGTCGCAGTGGTAATAAAAGCTGCCGGTCTTTTTAAGGACGCGCGCCAGTTGCCCGCAGCGCGGCCTCATGTAATCAATGTAAGCCTTGGTGTTTTCGTGGCGGTCTTCAAACGCGCGCTTCTCCTTAGTCTCGCCCCAAAAGACTTCGTAATTGCGGTTGGAGTTGAAGGGCGGGTCAATGCAGGCGTCGGGCAGCTTGGCGAGCTGTTCCAGATTGTCGCCGTAATAAACAACGCGGGTGTCGAGGAGGGCGGAGGGACGACCGGATTTGCCCTCACCCCGTCCCTCTCCAGTCCGACGGGCGAGGGTAGCCGAAGGTCGGGTGAGGGTTTTCGCGCCTGCTTTCTTTGCCATGCACGGAGGTTAGAGAAGCGCGGCGGCGGCGTCAATCTGTGTCCATCTGTGGCTCACTTTCATCCGGCATGAGACAGCCCTCACCCGTCACTTCGTGCCACCCTCTTCCATCCGACGGGCGAGAGAATTTGTTTCGTGTCCAATTTCCAGCGCTGAAATTGGGACAGTGCATTGTCCGTTCCGGCCTGGTGCGGGCGCGTCGGCATGATTTGCTGAAATTTCGCGCCCACCTGTCCCGCAAGTCACAAGAGATGCGTCATCAGTCCGCCCGTCAGTCGCGTTTTTTCTAAAATCTGTCGCGCATGAGATGTTTTTCTTTACTGGCAAAATCTATTTTGTCGCGCTGAAGATGATTTCCGTGGCGGACACGGTTATGTTGGCGCGCAAAGGGGAACTTGCGTCGTGAAAAAATGTTTTCCCGTCGCGGAAAAAACCAAGTCCATCACGGCAAATAAAATTTCCGCGACGGATTTCATGAGACCTGCGACAGTCGGGCAGATGGATGCGCCGGAAAAACCATTGGCACAATGTAAGCTATGAAAAAATTGCCACTGCTTTGGACACCTGACCTGGATGGTCAGGCGAACTTTATCACTTCTGAATCAGGGCATCTAAAAAATAGAAAAACAGCATGACAACAAACTACAAAGTAAGCTACTCGTTTGTGCAATTGCCGGACACGGCCATCGCGGATTACACAGACACAATCATCGCCGCGCTCGAAGTGCTGGTGACTTCGCTGCGCCAGACGGCGGCGTATGTGCAAAGCGTGGCGTCGCAGGATTTGACACTGCTGTTGTCGTCGGGGTTTCAGGCGGCGAGCACCAACCGCGCGCAATCGCCGCTGGACACGCCGGTGGTGCTGGGCATTGACAACAGTTTCAGCACGCAGCTCATCCTGCGGGTGCAATCGGTGGCAAATGCACGGTCGTATGAGGTGCAATACAAGAACGGCGCGGGGTGGTTGCCGGGCGGCATTTTCACGCAGGCGCGGCGCATGGAGATAGACGGCCTCGCGCCGGGCACGACTTACACGGTGCAGGTGCGCGCCATCGGCGGCAGCACGGGCGCAAGCGATTGGAGCGCGCCGCAAAGTTGCATGGCGACCTAGCAGTCGGCCACTTCTTGCGTAGGGCCAACATTCCATTACCCGTCCTGGCGGACACGCTCTCCCATCTGATGGGCGAGGGACGGGGTGATGAAAAAAACAAAGCCGGAGCGAGAAAAGCGTTCCGGCTGTTTTTCTGGGTGGGAAAATCCAATCCATTTTATTTTACGAGTCCGGCCCGACGGACGGTCTTTGCCAACGGCCACCAGACGCCAGCGTTTCCAGCTCCGCCACCATCATGCCACCCGCCGGGATTCACTGTGAGATTTCCCCGAAACGGTTCGCGCCTTGAACCACAGAATTGCAGCAGTTCAGAGCAGGCTCACCGAATTACACCGCAAAAAAACGGCAGTCAAAGTGGATCCGTGCCCATTTTTAATCCGGTAATCGCGGTTGACGAATTCTCTTGCACCCTGTTTCATGGCGCGGGCAGTTTGAGGCGTCAAAAATGGGAGACTGGAAAGCGGCAGGTTTCATCCGGCAAGGCGCGTGGCTGTTCACTGTAATTCAATATGCAAAAAAAATGTCTTTTACTTTCGCTCGCCGTTTCACTCGCCGGCGCGGTTCTGTTTTGCGGCTGCGACAAGCAGGAAAAGATCAACAGCCGGAAGATTGACGCCCTGTCGCAAAAGATTGTCCAGCTTGAGCAGCTCCAAACCAATCAAGTGGTGGCCTTGCAATCGCAAATGAAATCGCTGGTGCCCACGCTGGACCAGCTCAACGGCTCCTACTTTGAAAAGAACCGCGACAGTGCGATGTTTTTCCACACCAACACCCTGTTTCTGCTGTTGACGATTGGCAAACAGATAGAGACACAGCTTCAGGCGGCCGAGGCCGAACGGCAGGTGCAAAATTCGCAGGCGTATGCCTACCATACCAACCAACTGGGCGCGCTGTATCTCGGCACCGTGCAAATCGAGGACGCCCTGACCAGCCAGGAACGCCGGATTGAGGACAGCATCAGCGCCGTCAACGCCGAAACCGGACGCGCGAACGCAGCTTTAAGCAATGCTTTGATCAACACCAGCAATGCCTTGATGAATGCCTTCAACGACGAGCTGTCGAAACAAATCAAATCGCTGGCACCGGATGCCGCTGAAATCGCCCGGCGCAAGAAACTGGAGGCTGATGTGGTTCAAATCCAACACCAGCTCGACCTTATCAAAGCCCGCCTGGAAGCCACCAATCAGCCTGCTGCCCGGCCTTGAACCGGTTCAGCGCCAGAAATGTTTCGGATACTTCCGCGCCAGTTCGGATTTTATTTTCGGATAATGTTCGCGCCAGAAATTTGCCAGGTCCTGCGTCACCTGGATCGGTTTCATGCCCGGCGTCAGAATGTGAACCGTCACCGGCACGCGGCCCATCGCCACTTTCGGCGTCTGGTTCACGTCGTAAAGTTCCTGAATGCGCAGCGAAATGAACGGCGGCCTGCCGTTTTCATAACTCACCTTCGGCGTGCGCCCGTTCGGCAGCGTCAGCCGCTCCGGCGCGTGTTTGTCCAACAGTTCGCGCTGCGCGTGTGAGAGCCACGACATCACAACCGGCTTCACCTCGCGCTCCTTGATGTCCTTGTAGCTCACCGCGCCGTGACACAACTGCTCGATGATGGCTTTCTTGTCGTCGTCCGTGATGGCGGGCAACTGCAAGTCCGCGCACTCCCGGCAAAGCAGGTTCAACCGCGCCAGCCATTGCTCGACGCTGTGATCCCAGTTCGGCAACAGCAAACGTCCGGCTAAAATTTCATCCGCGAGCAACCGCGCCGCAGCATCGGCGGGCGGCGGATCAATCCGTTTTGCCGCCAGCGCCAGATCGCGAAAACGTAACAACTCGGCGGCGAGCACGCGCTTCTGCTGCGCGTCGAACTGGACGTGCAAATCGGATTTGATATCGTCGGGGAACAGTTCGCGCAGCCAGTCGGCTTCAATCGCCGTGGCCAGCGAAAGGATCGTATTCACCTCTTGGTCGCGTCCGCCGATTTCGCGGATTTCCGCTACGACGAACAGCGGACTGTGCTGCACCTTGCTCTCTCTCGCCAACACGCCGCGACGGCCATGCACCAGTTCGCAACGTAGCGTTCCTTGATCCATGCGCCGCGCCACGCGGTCGCTGAAGCCGATCAGAATACATTTCTGCAATGCCTCGTCTTTCACTTCGTTCGGGCGCGTGTCGAGTCCTTCATCCTTGGCGATGCGGATAAACTGGTCAAATAACGGTCCGACTTGTTTCGCGGTGACGGCGTGAATGCCCAGCTTGCGGCAGGCGTCCAGTCGGAACTGGTTGTTGAACGCAAAACTCCACGCGCGCATGAGAATCCAAAAATCCGAAGACGCCTTTTCGCCCAACAAATCTTCACGTGCGGAATCCACGTCGCGCCCGGCGTTGCGAATGAGCAAATCGCGCCCTTGCGTGAGCGCGGCGACGAGGCACGCCTGATGCACGCAGCCGAAATCCTGCGCAGCGAGCAGCATTCGCGCATAACGCGGATGGAGCGGAAACGCCAGCATCTTGCGGCCGACGGGCGTGATGGTTGTAGGACAGGCGTCGCGCCTGTCTCCATCTTTCTGTTCCGCTTGAGCAAAAGATTGATTAGAGACAGGCGGGACGCCTGTCCTATTAATCGCGCCCAAGTCCGTCAGCAATTCCTCCGCGTGCGTCAGCGAAATTTCGTCCGGCTTTTCCAGCCAGCGGAATTTCCGCAAATCCTCCACGCCCGCCGCTTTCAACGTCAGCACGACTTCCGCCAAATCCAGCCGGCGGATTTCCGGCATCTCGTGCGGCGCGCGTTCGTCGTGTTCGGCGCGCGACCAGAGACGGATGCAGGTTCCCGGCGCCGTGCGGCCGGCGCGGCCCGTGCGCTGGTCGGCGTTCGCCTGCGAGATTTTTTCAATGAGCAGCGTGTTGATGCCACGGTTCGAGTCATAGCGGGCGATGCGCGCGAGGCCGGAATCAATCACCAGCCGCACCCCGTCAATCGTGATGCTCGTCTCGGCGACGTTGGTGGCGACGACCACTTTCGGCTGCCGGTAACGCGCAACGGCGGCGTCCTGATCCTTCGGCTGCAATTCGCCGTGCAGCGGCAGCACGATGAAGCCTTT
>DATCBW010000250.1:0-15240 GCA_036511615.1 Verrucomicrobiia bacterium
CGCCGGCATTGTGCGCGACGATGCTCAAGCCGGTGGAAAAAGGTCATCACCACGCGAAAAAAGGACCGTTCGGCTGGTTCAACCGCGGTTACGCCGCCAGTTCCAAAAAATATCAAACGTGGGTCGAGCGGATGCTGGCGAAAGCGCCGCGCTATTTGTTCGCTTATCTCGCCATCATCGTGGCGATGGGCTGGCTGTATGCGCGGTTGCCCTCGTCGTTTTTGCCGCAGGAAGACCAGGGTTATTTTATCACCAACATCCAATTGCCCGTTGGCGCGACCCAGGAACGCACCCAGGACGTCCTCAAAAAAATGGAAGCGTATTACTTGAAACAACCGGAAGTGCAGGACGTGATTGACGTGGCCGGTTTTAGTTTCAGCGGTCAGGGCCAAAACGCCGCCGTTGCGTTTGTGCATCTCAAGAACTGGGGACAGCGACACGGCGCGGCGCATCATGTGCAGGCGATTATTCAACGTGCCATGATCGGGTTGTCGCAAATCAAGGACGCGGTTATTTTTCCGCTGAACCCGCCGCCGATCCCGGAACTCGGCGTCTCCGCCGGCTTCGATTTGGAACTGGAAGACCAGGGTGCCCTCGGCCACGACGCGCTCACCGCCGCGCGCAATCAATTGATCGGCATGGCCGCGAAAAATCCCGATGTCGCGCAAGTGCGTCCCAATGGCATGGATGACGCGGCGGAATTGAAAATTGACATTGACTGGGACAAGGCTGGCGCACTCGGCGTCGCACCCGCCGACATTGACACCGCGCTCTCGGCGAATCTGGGTTCCGCCTACGTCAACAATTTCGTGGACGGCAATCGTGTCCAGCAGGTGATCGTTCAACTGGACACGCCGTTCCGAATGCAGCCCGCCGACATCGGCAAAATTTTTGTGCGCAACAGCAGCGGCACGATGGTTCCGCTCTCGACGTTCACGGCATTGCGCTGGACGTTCGGCTCGCCGCGGCTGGAGCGTTACAATGGATTTCCGTCCATGGAAATTCAAGGCGCCGCCGCGCCCGGCAAAAGTTCCGGCACGGCGATGCAGGCGATGGAAGACAGGGCAAAAAAACTGCCCGCCGGCATCGGCTACGAATGGACGGGACAATCTTACGAGGAACGGCTGGCCGGCTCGCAGGCACCCGCGCTTTACACCATTTCGCTGCTCGTCGTGTTTTTGTGCCTGGCGGCGCTTTATGAAAGCTGGGCGATTCCCGTCGCCGTCATTCTCGCCGTGCCGCTGGGCATTTTGGGCGCGCTGCTCGCCGCTCATCTGCGCGGTCTGCCGAACGACGTTTTTTTCAAAGTCGGCCTGATAACCACCATCGGCCTTGCAACGAAGAACGCGATTTTGATCGTTCAATTTGCGATCAACTTGCAGGAGCAGGGCAAAGGTTTGATTGAAGCCACGCTCGAAGCCGTGCATATCCGGCTGCGCCCGATTTTGATGACGTCGTTTGCATTCATACTCGGTGTGATGCCGCTGGCGGTCAACAACGGCGCGGGTTCGGCCAGCCAGAACGCCATCGGCACCGGCGTCATCGGCGGTATGTTGGCGGCTGTGCTGCTGGGCATTTTCTTTGTGCCGATATTGTTCGTCGTCGTGCGCCATATTTTCAAAGGCAAAGTGGAACAACCTCATCCGCCGACAACCGAAATTTCCGGCGATTCCAACGCCAACCATTAAACGCATGAACAAATTTCTTTTACCCATCGCGTTGGCCGCAGTGACCTTGGCCGGTTGCACCATGATTCCAAAATATCATCAGCCTGCCGCGCCGGTTTCAAACAATTGGCCTGGAAACGCCACCACGAATAATTTGCCGGATTCCACGAACGCCGTCGCCGACATCGGCTGGCGCGAATTTTTTCAGGACGCGCGCCTGCAATCGCTCATCGGACTGGCGCTGACGAACAACCGCGATTTGCGCGTTGCCGTTTTGAACGTGGAGCAAACCCGTGCGCAATATCGCATTCAGCGCGCGGCGCTGATTCCCACCGGCAGCATCAACGCCAGCGGCACGCGCCAGCGGACGGCGTATGGTTTCAACGGAAACGGTGGCGGCGCGACCTTCAGCCAATACAATGTCCAGCTCGGCGTTTCCTCTTACGAAGTGGATTTATTCGGACGCGTTCGCAGTTTGAAACGCGCGGCGCTGGAAAATTATTTCGCCTCGGAAGAAACCCGCAAAAGCGCGCAAATCGCCCTCGTCGCCGAAGTCGCCAATCAATATCTCGTCGAACGCGAACTGGACGGCCAATTGAAGATGACGCAACACACGCTCGACGCCGTTCAGCATTCCTACGATTTGATCAAAGCCCGTTACGATGCCGGCGCGGCGTCTGAACTGGATTTGAGTTCCGCCGAATCTCAAGTCGAGACGGCCAAAGCATCTCTCGCCGCCGACGAACGGCAGCGCGCCCAGGCCGAAAATGCGCTGGTCCTGCTCGTCGGCGAACCGTTGCCGGATGATTTGCCGTCGCCGCAACCATTGAACGGCGAGAATTTGCTGACCGATTTGCCGCCGGGATTGCCGTCGGATTTGTTGCAGCGCCGCCCGGACATTCTCGCCGCCGAGCGCGAATTGAAGGTCGCCAACGCCGACATCGGCGCGGCGCGCGCGGCGTTTTTTCCGACCGTCACGCTCACCGGCGGGGGCGGCACGGCCAGCACCGCGCTCGAAGGCCTGTTCCTGCCCGGCTCGCAAATCTGGAATTTTTCGCCGCAAATCACCTGGCCGATTTTTGCCACGGGCACGGCGAAGGCCGCACTGGATGCAACCAGGGCGGGCAAACAGATTCAAGTCGCCGATTACGAAAAAGCGATTCAAACCGCGTTTCGCGAAGTGGCCGACGCGCTTGCCGCGAAAAAATTTCTGGACGAGCAGCTTGCCGCTCAAACCGCGCTGGTCAAGGCCGGGCAGCGCCGTTACGACCTGGCCGACGCGCGCTACAAAAACGGCGTGGACAATTATTTGACCGTGCTGACGGCGCAGCAAGACCTATACGGCGCGCAGCAAAATCTGATCACGACGCAATTCGCCCGCTTGTCCAATTTGATCGCGCTGTATCAGGCGCTCGGCGGCGGCTGGCTGGAAAAATCGCCGCAACATTAAAATCGCTTGCGTTATGAATGAAAATCCACCCGCCGGCACCCCGCCCGTGAAAAACGGGAACGGCGGTTCGCTGTCAAAATTCAGTTCGCCAATTTTTCTCTGGCCCGCCGCCGTCGCGCTGGCGGTGCTGCTGTTTTTCGGCATCTTATATCTTGTGGAGGTGTTCACGCACGAGTCCACCGACGACGCGTTCATCGCCGGGCACATTGTGTCCATCGCGCCGCGTGTGGCCGGCCAGGTCGCCGCCGTTTATGTGAAGGACAACCAGCTTGTCCACTCGAACGAATTGTTGCTGGAAATTGACCCGGCGGATTACGCCGTCACCGTCGCGCAAAAACAATCGGCGGCCGAGGCGCAGGACGCGAACGTCAAGACCGTCCTGGCGGCGGACGAATTGATGCGCAAAAAAGTCGCGACCGCCGAGGCCAGCGCGCGCGCGGCGGAGGCCGATGCCAACGCGAGCGCGGCCAAGGCGAAACTCGCCGCGTTGAATTTCGAGCGCGCCAAATCCCTGCTGGCGGACAAGACGGTGTCGCAGCAGGAATTTGACGCGGCGCAGGCGGCGGACAATTCGGCGCAGGCGGATTTGGTTTCCGCGCAGCAAAATACGGCGGAGCAAATTTCCAAGGTGGACGAAGCCCGTTCGCAACTGGCGGCGGCGGAGGCGGAACTCGGACTGGCGAAGGCGCAATGGGAGGAATCACAGACAAACATCGCGTCGGCGCAATTGAACCTGTCCTACGCAAAACTTTTGGCTCCGTGCGACGGACGCGTGACGCGCAAGCAGGTTGAGGCCGGAGACTATCTGCAAACCGGCCAGCAAATCATGTCCCTCGTGCCGGAGGAAGTCTGGGTCGTGGCGAACTTCAAGGAATCGCAGTTGAGAGAAATGCACCCCGGCCAGCCCGCGCTTGTGGAGATTGACGCGCTGGGCGGCAGGAAATTTCGCGCGCACGTGGACAGCGTGCAGGCGGGCAGCGGTGCGGCGTTCAGCCTGCTGCCCCCGGAAAATGCGACGGGCAATTTCGTGAAAGTCGTCCAGCGCGTGCCGGTGAAAATTTTTTTCGATGAGCCGCTGCCCGCCGGCCATGTGATCGGCCCCGGCCTGTCTGTCGCGCCCAGCGTGCAAGTCAGCAAGTTCAGCATTCCCAACTGGGCAAGCGCCCTGACCTCGATTTTATTGGCGATTGCGGCGGTCTTGATTTTCAAATTCTTTTCGCGCAGGAAGACAAATCCCGTTCCGCAATAAAGAAACAGGCTGCCAGCAATGTGGCATTTTTAGTTTCCAATTTTTAATTCCATGTCCGACGCGCCGAAACAGGAATGGCATCCGCGCCACAATCCGTGGCTCATCACGCTGACCGTGATGATGGCGGTGTTCATGGAAGTGCTGGACACGTCCATCGCCAACATCGCGCTGCCGCACATCGCGGGCAGCCTGTCGGCAACGCCGGAGGAGGCGACGTGGGTGCTGACGAGCTATCTGGTCGCGAACGCCATCGTGCTGCCGATGACCGGCTGGCTGGGAAATTATTTTGGCCGCAAGCGCGTCCTGCTCGCGTGCATCACAATGTTCACGATTGCCTCGGTGTTGTGCGGGCTGGCGTGGAGCCTGCCGACGCTGGTGATCGCGCGGATTTTGCAGGGCATCGGCGGCGGCGCGATGGTGCCGATCGCGCAGGCCATCATGCTCGAAAGTTTCCCGCCGCAAAAACGCGGCGCGGCCATGGCGGCGTTCGCGCAGGGCGTAGTGGTCGCGCCGATTCTGGGTCCGGTGATCGGCGGCTGGATCACGGACAGCTATTCCTGGCGCTGGATTTTTTACATCAACGTGCCGGTGGGAATTTTTGCGGTGTTGATGGCGAAATGGGTCGTCGAGGATCCGCCGTATATCAAGCGCAACGTCGAGGCGACGATTGATTACATCGGGTTCGCGCTGCTGGCGATATGGCTGGCGACGATGCAGATCGTGCTGGACAAGGGCCAGGAGGCCGACTGGTTCGGCGCGGAATGGGTGTGCTGGTTCGTGGCGGTGTCCGTCGTTTCGTTTGTCAGCTTCATCTGGTGGGAATTCAAAATTGACCATCCGCTGGTGGACTTGCGCGTTTTCAAAAACCGGAATTTCACCATCGGCCTGATTTTGATGACGTCGCTCGCGGCGATTCTTTACGGAACCACCGCCTCGCTGCCGTTGTTTCTGCAAACACTGATGGGCTATCCGGCGCTGCAAAGCGGCTACGCCCTGGCGCCACGCGGCGTGGCGGCGTTCGTCGCCACCTTCATCGTCGGGCGCATCGTCGGGAAAATCCGCCTCCGCTGGATGCTCGGTTTTGGTTTTGTGACGCTGGCCTATTCGTCGTGGCTGCTCGCCAGCATCAACCTCCAGGTCAGCATGGCCACCGTCATCTGGCCCAGCGTCATCAACGGCATTGCCATCAGTTTCATCTTCGTGCCGTTGACCACGGCGACGATGAGCCAGCTCGGCCAGGCGCAAATCGGCAACGCCAGCGGCCTTTACAACCTCATGCGCAATCTCGGCGGCAGCATCGGCATCGCGTTTGTCACCACCATGCTCGCGCGCGGCGCGCAGACGCATCAGGCGCAAATGGTGCAACATCTGACGCCAACCGATCCGGCCTATGTCCGGCGTCTGGAAGCCGCCACCGCCTTGCTTTCGCGGCACGCTGATCCCGTCACCGCCAAAATGCAGGCTTACAGCGCCGTTTATTCGCTGCTCGACCAGCAGGCGCGCCTGTGGGCGTTCGTGGACAATTTCTTCATGTTCGCCCTGGTGGCGCTCGCGGCTTTTCCATTGATTTTCCTGTTCAAACGCCCGAAATATATGCAAAGTGCCGCGACCGCCGGGCATTAAATTATTTTGAAACAATTTTCCCGCCGCGCCGTCTCATGCAATGAATTGAATATGAAAAAAACAATCTTGATAAAAAGTGTTTTGATCGCCGCCAGCCTTCCGCTCCTCGCGGGTTGCGTGGAACGCGAGGTGGTTTATCGTCAGGCTCCGCCGCCCGGCACTGTCACCGATGACGAAGCCCCGGCACCGCCGCCACCGCAGGCCGAGGTCATCACGGTCGCCCCCGGCCCGCTTGATCTCTGGCTCTGGGTTCCGGGCACCTGGGAATGGCGCGGACGTTGGGTCTGGACGGTCGGTCGTTGGGGAGCCCGTCCCCATCCCGGCGCAGTGTGGGTCGGACCCCATTGGGGTGTGCGCGGCCATCGCCATGTCTGGGTTGGCGGCGGCTGGCGCTGAAAATCAAACGCTGATTTTGGCGAGCGCGTTCGTGGTGATTTCACGGGCGCGCACGTCTGAATCCGCCTCGGCATAACAGCGGAACTCCGGCGCGTTGCCGGACGGACGCAGGTGGATGATTTCCTCGTTGTCAAAAACAATTCTCAATCCGTTCGTGCGGTTCAGGCTGGCGACGCGCCCGCAAATTCCGCCGAAGATTTTTTCAATTTCAATTTTGTCTCCGGACTCGGAACCGGAATTGAACTTTGCCAGAATCGCCGCGCTTTTTTCCGCCGCAAAATTTTTCAAGCGGTCGCTCGCGGTGAATCGAGCGGGCAGGGTGGTCACCAGTTGCGAGACGGTTTTGCCCGGCGATTTTGCCAGCAGCAAAACTCCGAGAATCACGATCACCGCGTCGCGCGTCGGCAGCGCGCGAAGTTTTTTTCCGTCTTTCACAATGTCCGAGTTCAGCAAAAAACCGCCGTTGGCCTCATAACCGACCGCTCGCTTTGCGCCACCGGCCATTGCTTCCATCATTGAAACAACGACGAACGGCGAGCCGATGCGCGTGCGGCGGATTTCCTTGAACCAGCCGCATTTTTCCACGGCGGTGTTGCAGCTCACCGGCGTGCTGATGGAATCGGCCTCCAGGAATTTCGCGCACAAAATTCCCGCGATGTCGCCGCGCAGCCAGTCGCCGTGTTCGTCGCCGACCAGCGGACGGTCGCTGTCGCCGTCGGCGGAAACAATGGAATCAAATTTGCCCGTCGCCGCCCAGTCGCGAGCAAGCTGCACGTCTTCGGCCCGGATGGCTTCGGTGTCCACCGGAATAAATTTTTCCGAACGGCCCAGCGGCGTCACTTCCGCGCCAAGGCCGGAAAGAATTTTCACCAGCACGTCGCGCCCGACGGCGGAATGTTGATACACGCCCACGCGCAGGCCCTTGAGCGCGTCCCGCTCAAAAAAATTCAGGTAACGCTCGATGTAATCGTCCACCGCGTCGCCGGAGACTCTTCGCCGGACGGGAATTTGTTTTGCAAAATTTCCGTCCGCGCCGAACAGCGCGCCGTCCAGTTCGACCACCTGGCTGCTCATCCCTTTTTCATCGTCCCTCAAAACCTCGCCGGTGCATTTGTTGAACTTGATGCCGTTGCGGTCGTCGGGAATGTGGCTGCCGGTGACCATGATCGCTGGAATTTTATTTTCCAAGCCGAACAACGCGAGCGCCGGTGACGGAATTTTTCCGCAGTTCACCGCTTGATAGCCCATGTCCTCGGCGGCGCGGCAGACGGTTTCCATCACGCGCTCGGTGCTGGGCCGCAGATCGCCGCCAACGGCCACCGGTTCCTGCGCGCGTTTCAGTTCGCCAATGGATTCAAGGTATTGCAGAAAGCCTTTTGTGTAGGCGTGGCAGACGGAATCCGTCATCGCCGCCGCCAGCCCGCGCGCGCCGCTCGTGCCAAAGGCCACGCCGCTGCGCGTCATGAGTTCTTGAATGGAAATTTTCATTTCAAATCCTGGCGCGCAGATTAGCGCACCCAGCCGGCGCGCGAAATAATTTTTCCGGCGGCCGATAAATTCCTTTGCGCCGCCGCGCCGATGCGGGAAACTTTCCGCGTGCAAGCGCGTTTCCTTCTCGGTCCCGCCGGCAGCGGCAAGACGTTTCGATGTCTTGCTGGAATCCGCGCCGCGCTGGCGAAATCTGCCGACGGCCCGCCGCTCATTCTGCTGGCTCCGAAACAGGCCACCTTCCAGCTCGAACGCCAGTTGCTGGCGGATGGAAAAATTTCCGGCTTCACACGGCTGCAAATCCTTTCGTTCGACCGGCTGGCGCAATTCATCTTTGAAAAACTGAACGTTGCGCCGCCGAAACTGCTGTCCGCCGAAGGCCGGCTCATGGTGCTGCGCGCCCTGCTGCGACGGCACGAAAATGAATTGAAGCTGTTTCGCGGCAGCGCCCGCCGCGCCGGTTTTGCGCAGGAACTGGGCGCGCTGCTCGCCGAACTTCAGCAGCAGCGGTGCAATCCGGCAAAACTTCAGTCGCTCGCTGGAACAGGCAAATTTCGCCCCGAACTCCGCGACAAACTCCACGATCTTGCGCTGCTCTCGCAAAAATACGCGGACTGGCTGCGCGACCACGAATTGCACGACGCCAACCACCTGCTCGATTTTGCCACCGAAGCGTTGCGTGGAAAAACCTCCAACCCTCAACCTTCAACCCTCAACCTTGACGGCCTCTGGCTTGACGGTTTTGCCGAAATGACGCCGCAGGAACTGGCCTTGCTTGCCGCTGTCATTCCGTTGTGCGAACGCGCCACGCTCGCCTTCTGCCTCGAAACCGGGCCGACACCGGAAGCCTCGTGGCTCTCCATCTGGTCGTCCATCGGAAAAACTTTCCAACAATGCCGCGCGCAAATCAGCAATCTGCCGGGCTGCGAAGTGAAGGTTGAAATTCTCGAACGCGAGCCGGAAAAAAATCGGTTCACGGAAAATTCTGATCTGGCGGAATTGGAAGCCGTCTGGTCGCTGCCGAATCACATGGCGGAAAGCCGGTCTCCGACCCGGCGCGTCGCGGGACTAGCCGGGTTGGAGACCGGCGCTCCGTCCGGCATACGCATCATCGCGTGCGCCAATCCTGAAGCCGAGGCCGTTTTCGCCGCGCGCGAAGTTTTGAAATTTGTCCGCGCCGGCAGCCGTTTCCGCGACTGCGCCGTGCTCGTCCGCCAGCTTGACGGTTATCATCAGCCGCTGGCGCGGGTTTTCCGCCGCTACGGGATTCCGTTTTTTCTCGACCGCCGCGAAAGCGTCGCGCATCACCCGCTGGCCGAACTCACGCGCAATGCGCTCCGCACCGTCGCGTTCGACTGGCAGAACGACGACTGGTTCGCCGCGCTCAAGGCGGGCTTTTCGCCTGTGACCGAGGATAAAATTGATGATTTGGAAAACCAGGCGATGGAATCCGGCTGGCGCGGACGGAAATGGCGCGAGCCGTTGCCGGACGAAAACTGCGAACGCCTCCGCAAAATCATTTTTCCGCCGTTTGAAATTTTTTTCGCGCTGCTCGCAAAAACAAAGTTCCAGCCGGACGGTCCGCAACTGGCCGACGCGCTGCGCGGACTGTGGAGCGATTTGAAAGTCGAGCCGACGTTGGCGCGCTGGACGCAGAACGAAGAAAAACCGGCAAGCGGCAGCCGGCAAGCGGCAATTCATTCGGCTGTTTTGGAGCAGATAAATTCCTGGTTAAAAAATTTGGAGCTGGCTTTCGCCAATGAACCGCTGCCGCTGCGCGAATGGCTGCCAGTTCTCGATGCCGGCCTGGGCGGCCTGACAGTGGGCGTGATTCCGCCGTCGCTGGACGAAGTGTTGATCGGAGCGATTGATCGTGCGCGGAATCCGAACTTGAAATTCGCGCTCGTGCTGGGCGTGAACGAGACGATATTTCCCGCCGCGCCCGCCGCGCCGGTGATTTTGACCGGCTCCGACCGCGACGAACTGGAGAATCAGAACGTCGCGCTGGGCGCAAACCGGTTCGACCAGATTTCGCGCGAGCGTTACCTCGGCTACATCGCCTGCACGCGCGCAAACGAAAAACTCGCGGTCACTTTTTCGCGCCAGAGCGCCGATGGCCGGCTGCTGAACCCGTCGCCGTTCATCGCGCAATTGAAACGCATTTTCCCGCCGCTTGAAGCGGAGGAATTTTCCGGTGAACCGGACTGGCGCGACGCGGAACATGCAAACGAACTTATTGTGCCGCTGGTTGAAATTGAAAATTCAGTGGCAGCCGAGGTAACGAGGCTCAAATTAAAGGAAAATCGGAGCCTCCTCACGTCGGCTGCTACAAATGAGACATGGCAGAGACTGCTCGAAATTCCCGCGTTGAAATCGCTCGCGGAAAAACTGGCGCGATTGCGCGAGCCGGACGAAAAGGAAAACCTTTCGCCCGGACTGGCGGAAAAACTTTACGGCCCGGTTTTGAAATCGTCCGTCAGCCGGCTGGAGGAATTCGCGCAATGTCCGTTCAAGTTTTTTGTCCGTTCCGGGCTGCGCGCAGGCGAGCGCAAGGTTTTTGAGCTGGACGCCCGTGAGCGCGGCAATTTCCAGCACGATGTCCTGAAAATTTTCCAGGAGCAGTTGCAGGCCGAAGGCAGACGCTGGCGCGATCTACAGCCGGCGGAAGCGCGGGAACGCGTCGGCGGCATTGCCGAGGCACAGATGGAGCATTTCCGCGACGGACTGCTGCGCGATTCGGCGGAAACAGTTTTTGCGGCGCGGTCGCTGACGGCGGCGTTGCAGGATTTCGTCGAGGTCATCGTCGGCTGGATGCGGAGCCAGTATGAATTTGATCCGGCGGCGGCGGAACTCGGTTTTGGCGGCGGGAAAGATGCCGCGCCAGCCTGGGAGATTGAGCTGGGCGGCGGCCGCCGGCTCGCCCTGCAAGGCCGGATTGACCGCGTGGATTTGTGGCGTGAGCCGGGTGGAAACAGCGCGCTGGCGGTGGTGACGGATTACAAGTCCGGCGGCAAAAAACTGGATGCGCTGCTGGTGGAAAACGGCGTGCAGTTGCAGTTGCTCGCGTATCTCGGCGCGCTGCGGCACTGGCCAAACCCGCGCGAATTTTTCGGCGCGGAAAAAATTGTTCCCGCCGGCGCGTTTTACGTCAACTTGCGCGGCGAGTTCAAAGGCGGCGGTTCGCGGACGGAAGTTTTGGACGACACCGAAGCAAAAAAACTGGCGTATCGGCACAACGGCCGGTTCGACGCGGGCGAGCTGCGGAAGTTTGACCGGCGAACGGATGCAAGCCGGGGCGACCAGTTCAATTTTCGCTTGAACCAGGACGGCAACCTGTCCACCAGCTCAACCGAGGCGCTGCCGCGCGAACATTTTGTGGCGCTGCTCGACGGCGTGGAGGCGAAGTTGCGGGAACTGGGCGGTCGGATTTTTTCCGGCGCGGCGGCGGTGGATCCATATCGCAAGGGCGTTGAAAAGCCATGCGAGTTTTGTGATTACCGCGCGGCGTGCCGGATTGATGAGTGGACGCACGAATGGCGAGTGCTGCGCACGGCCAGGCGGCTGACGGCGAACTCGGGCCGGTGAAGCGGCGGATTTTGAACAGCCGGACAGCCAAGGCACCAAGCCGCCGATTTCGTTGACTGGCTGCCCGGATGGCAATTCATTCCCGGCCGGGTTCACCAAAATATTTCAAAATAATTTGTCCACTTTTGGTTTGGGCGGGGATAATTCATCAGATGCCAGACGCGAAAGACATGGAACTTGTGCGCGAGTTTGCCCGCGACAATTCCGAAGCCGCCTTCACCGAATTGGTGCGGCGGCATTTGAATCTCGTCTATTCCGTCGCGCGCCGCTGCACCGGCAACGACGGCGACGCGCACGACGTGACGCAGGCCGTCTTCATCATCCTCGCGCGCAAGGCCGCCGGGCTGCGCGAAAAAACCCTGCTCACCGGCTGGCTCTATGAAACCACGCGGTTCGCCGCCGCCCGGCTGCTCCGCACCAACGCCCGCCGCCACGCGCGCGAACAGGAGGCTTATATGCAGTCCACTTTGAACGAGGCCGACCACGCCGCCGTGTGGGAAAAACTCGCGCCGCACCTGGAAGCCGCGATGGGCAAACTGGCGGAACGCGACCGCGCGCTGCTGGTGCTGCGCTTTTACGAAAACAAAACCGGGCCGGAAGCGGCGGCGCTGCTGGGCATCCGCGAAGACGCGGCGCACAAGCGCGTGACGCGGGCGATTGAAAAGCTGCGGAAATTTTTCGCGCAGCGCGGCGTGACCCTTTCCGGCGCGGCAATTGCCGGCGCAGTCTCGGCCAATTCGATTCAAGCTGCGCCCGCCGGACTTGCTGCGATTATTTCTGCAGCTGCACTTTCAGGAACAACCATAACAACTGCGGCATTCATTGCCGCCACCAAAGCCATTGCTATGACCACACTACAAAAAGCACTCGTTACCACCGTGCTCGTTGCCACCGTAGGCGCGGGAGTTTTTGAAGCGCATCAAAATTCTCAACTGCGCGAACAAAATCAAACGCTCCAACAGCAACAGACATCGCTGGACGGACAAATCCAGCAATTACAAAGCGAACACGATGACGCAACTAACCGGCTGGCGACCTTGCTCGCAGAAAATGAGCAGTCAAAATCAAACCCAAATGAAAATGAGCTTCTCAAATTGCGCGGTGAAGTCACACGGTTGCAAATCGAATCTGAACAAGTGCGTAATGAAAAAACCAAGAGTGCAAGCGATCCAGACGAGATTGCAGCGCAGGCTTGGGTTGAAAGAGTTAAATTACTCAAGCAACGCTTTGAACAGTGGACGGGCAAGGCGACTCCAGAATTGCAACTATTAAGCGAACAAGATTGGTTAAATGAAGCCGCCAACCATGATCTGACTAATGAAGATGTTACTCGCATAGCGATGGCTGACCTCCGAAAAACTGCAAAGGAAAAGTTTGCCAATATAGTCAATCAAGCATTGGATAATTTTGCTAAATCAAATAACGGACAACTTCCTTCTGACCTTTCTGGATTGAAGCAATATCTACAACCACCGGCGGATTCCATTTTGGACGGTTACGAAATAACAAAACCAGGTTGGGTTCACCCTCCACAACCTAATTCGCCAGACAGCAAAAATGCCGAAACATGGGCGTTGGTTATGAAAGGGTCTTTCACACCCGATGGAATCGCCATTCGCGACGCAAGCTATTTATCAGACCCTGATTACGATATGACCATTGTTATTTACAATGGCGGCAGTTACGGCTACGGGCCAGACAAACAATTAAAATAGAATTGCTGCCGACGTATTGTCCTGGCGAAATTGCCCGTCGCCGAAAAGGTGAAATAGTTTCGCGCCGCCCCGCGCGTCCCGCCTTCGTTTCACTTCGGCGCGGCCAGCCCGCCCGCCGGCGGAGCGCGGCATTCATGCCGCTTCACCGTCCGAATCAAGAACCGCCTGAACATTTCCAACGCCTCGCCATGCTGGACATTGAAGCGGGCTGAAGCCCGCGCTCCCGCCGCCAGCGCCGTAGGCGCGGCATCTTTGTAGCAATCCATTTGCAAAACAATTTTAGCTCCGTAGGAGCGGCATCGGCGGGAAATATGTCGCTCCTACGGAGCTTGGTTTTCCTGGGTGGTCATTAACTACAAATATGCCACGCCTACGGCGCTAAAAACAATCTGCCAAAATGGCGTAGCGGCTTTCGGCAGAAAGCCGCCATCTAAAAAAACTCCCGTCAAGTTTCCGGCGCTCTGTCGAGACGCCGCTACGCCACCTATGAAAATAGTTCAAAATAATTTGTCCACTTTTGGCGTCGGCGGGCATGGGTTATTAGTGAGCAAAACGCAACATTTCACTGATTTCAAGGGTTTCCCCTTTGTTTTCAATGCTTTTTCGGGGTTTGCCGGGATTGTGGCGGCGGGCAAAACAATTGTTTCAGCCGTCAAAACAAGCCAATGGACGGCCAAAACAACCCCTGCATCCGCCGGAAAAGTTGTGGCGGCGTCCGCAGGAACTTCTGCAATCGCCAAAACAATCCGCGCGGCGGTGGAAACAATTTCTTCACCCATTGCAAAAATTGTCGCGGCGTTCCAAACAAGCCCGCGAACCGTCCAGACAATTTCTCGCGCCGCTAAAACAATTTCCCCGACGGTCAACGCAGTCCGATAAACATCCAAAACAAACCAATGCAGCATTAAAACAAATCCTCAACCCATCCAAAACCTATGGCAAAATCCTACTTCATCCCCGCCGACGAACCGGGCAAACGCACCTGGCTGAACAATTACGCCGCCAAACTTCCCACTTATGCCGCCACCGTCGGCGTCACGCCAGCGGAAGTCACGCAGACGACGGCGGACGCCGCATATTTTTCCTTCGTGGTGGACGCGCACAACCAGCACACGAAAACGACGCGCGACTGGACGGCCTACAAAACCGCGCTCCGCAGCGGCACCACCATCGGCGCGATGCCAACTACGCCCGCGCTCGGCGTGCCACCGACGGCGGTTCCGGCGGGAATTTTCAGCCGCGTCTCGGCGCTCGCCGCGCGCATCAAGAAACATCCGGCCTACACGGAAGCCATCGGTCAGGACCTCGGCATTATCGGCGCGGAACAAACGGTTGATCCAACGGTGATGAAACCAATTTTGGATTTGTCGCTGCAAGCGGGTCATCCGAACGTGGACTGGACGAAGAGCGGCATGGACGGCATCGAAATCTGGGTGGATCGCGGCACTGGCACGTTTGCATTTCTCACCATTGACACGGTGCCGGATTATCTGGACACCGCCGCGCTGCCTGCATCCGGCGCGAGCGCGGTCTGGCGTTACAAGGCCATTTACCGTCTGAACGACGAACAGGTCGGCCAGTGGAGTGACGTGGCGACGATTGGCGTGATGGGCTGAACGGTGAAAAACTTTTGACCGCGCGTTCAATGATCTTCAGACAAAACATTGCGTCTCTCGTTTGAAAAATGTCAGCAGGCAATCATGCTCCGTCCTCCGGTTCGCGGTAAATTTTTCCAAAACGCGCGGTCGTTCGCATACAAAAATTCCATAAGGACGATTTGATTCACGCATCAACCGGAGACCTAATCGAAATAATGCCGGTCAGGCTCTTTACATCACGAAGGCCTTGGGATAATATGTGGTCAGAGCCACTTGAGACGCATGTGCAAGTCGTGCGGACATTTTTTGAGCGGTTCAAAATGACAAAACTAGAGCGTATCTCATAAATGCCGCAAGAGGATGATTACCGCCGCCAAATGAACAAAGCCTTGAAAATTCTCCGCGTGGTATTCATAACGGACCACCAGCCGGCGGAAGTGGAAGAGCCAGGCAAAGAGCCGCTCGATTT
>DATCBW010000251.1:0-18510 GCA_036511615.1 Verrucomicrobiia bacterium
TGCGCGTCGTCGAGCTTGAGGACGGCAACAACATTGTTCTCAATAAAAATGGCTCCGTTTCCATCATCGGCGAAGATGGCCGCGAACTGGAAAACCACAACATTGTCATCGGCGCGATCATTTCCTTCAAGGATGGCGCGAAGGTGAAAAAAGCCGACACGCTCGTCCAGTGGGATCCGCACAACATGCCGATTCTCTCCGAGAAGGCCGGCAAGGTGAAGTTCCATGACATCATCGAAGGCGTGACGATGAAACAGGAAGTGGACGAGGCGACCGGCGAGGAAGCCATGGTCGTCATTGACCACAAGGAAGATTTGCATCCGCAGATCACCATCAGCGACGACAAGGGCGAAGTCGTGGCCAACTATCCGATTCCGTCCGGCGCGCACATCGTCGTCAACGAAGACGACAAGATTGTGCCCGGAACTTTGCTGGCCAAGACGCCGCGCAAACAGGCCAAGACCCGCGACATCACCGGCGGTCTGCCGCGCGTGGCGGAACTGTTCGAGGCGCGCCGTCCGAAAGACGCGTCGGAAATCTCCAAGATTGACGGCATTGTTGACTTCGGCGCGAGTGTCCGCGGCAAGCGCTGTGTGCTCATCAAGGATCCGGCGACGCAATTGGAGGAGGAACATCTCATTCCAATCGGCAAGCACGTCATCGTCTTCAAGGGCGACCTGGTTAAGAAAGGCCAGCAGCTTACCGAAGGCCCGATGGACCCGCACGAGATTCTCGAAGTCTGCGGCCCGCAGGAATTGCAGGAGCATTTGGTCGGCGAAGTGCAGGAAGTTTATCGTCTCCAAGGCGTGACGATCAATGACAAGCACATTGAAATCATCGTCCGCCAGATGTTGCGAAAAATTCGCATCACCGAAACGGGTGACACCCAGTTCCTCTGGGGCGAACAGATTGACAAGCTGGAATTCGAGGCCGAAAACGAGGCCGTCGAGAAGAAGGGCGGCAAACCCGCCGAGGCGTCGCCCGTGCTGCTCGGCATCACCAAGGCGTCGCTGGAAACCGACAGCTTCTTGAGCGCCGCGAGCTTCCAGGACACGACCCGCGTGCTGACCGAGGCCGCGACCCGTTCCAAGATTGACAGCCTGCGCGGCTTCAAGGAAAACGTCATCATGGGTCACATCATCCCGGCGGGAACCGGCTTTGATCTGCATCGCCGGGTCACCCTCAAGCCGCTGGTGGAACTGCCGGATGAACCGGAAGTCGAGGAAGCGCCGGCGGAAGCGGAAAATCCGCTGCTCGCCTGATCCGAAAATGAATCACAGCGGGCGTCCGAAATATCGGGCGCCCGTTTTATTTGAGCCGCATATTGAACCAAATAATTTGGAAAATATGGTTGCAACGGAAACAGGGTTAATTTAGATTCTGCATTCCGTTTCTCCAAAATGGAAAACGAGTTGTTTTACAGCGATTTTTAACGCAAAATGCCGACAATCAACCAACTGGTCCGCAAGGGCCGCACTAAAGTCAAGTATAAGTCCAAGTCGCCCGCCTTGGAAAACTCGCCGTTTCGTCGCGGCGTCTGCATCCAGGTCATGACGCGCACGCCCAAAAAGCCAAACTCCGCGATGCGCAAGGTCGCCAAAGTCCGTTTGACGAACGGCTTCGAGGTCATCGCTTACATCCCGGACGAGGGCCACAATTTGCAGGAACACTCCATCGTGTTGATTCGCGGCGGTCGTGTGAAGGATTTGCCGGGTGTGCGTTATCACATTGTGCGCGGCACGCTTGACGCCGCCGGCGTGGAGAAACGCCGCGTGAGCCGTTCCAAATACGGCGTGAAGAAGCCCAAAGCCAAGGCCGCCGCCGCGCCCGCCAAGTAAAATATGAACACGAAGATGGAAGATGGAGAATTGAAGATGGAGCGCGTCGCGTTCCCGCCATCATCCATCATCCACCATCCATTCTCGTTTTAATAAAAATATGTCACGCAGACGCCAAGCCACAAGACGGACGATTGCCAAGGATGGAAAATTCCAGAGTGTTCTGGTTTCCCGCCTGGTCAGCACCGTGATGATCTCCGGCAAGAAAAGCACCGCCCAGCGCATCGTCTATGGTGCGTTCGACACCATTTCGGAAAAGAACCCGGCGAGCAACCCGATTGAAATTTTGCAGCGCGCGGTGGACAACGCCAAGCCGCGCATCGAGACCAAGCCCCGCCGCGTCGGCGGCGCGACGTATCAGGTGCCGTTGGAAATTCCTTCTGACCGCCAGAACGCGCTCGCGCTGCGCTGGATCGTGGATTTTGCAGACGCCCGCAAAGGCACGCCGATGAAGGCCGCGCTGGCGGCGGAAATCCTCGAAGCCTATCAAGGGCAGGGGAACGCCATCCGCAAGCGTGATGAAGTTCATAAGATGGCGCAGGCAAACAAGGCCTTCGCGCATTTCCGTTGGTAGAATTTTTTTTGAATTCGCCCCGACGGCAAACCGTTGGGGCGTTTTTTTTACAGACCCGAAGTTAGAAACATTTTGAATTTATGAGTGCAGTCACCGAAACCAAACCAGTCAATTCGCCCAACCGCGAATACACCCTCGAACGCACCCGCAACATCGGCATCGCCGCGCACATTGACGCGGGCAAGACCACGACCACCGAGCGCATTCTTTTTTACACCGGCCTCATCCACAAGATCGGCGACGTGGATGACGGCAACACCGTCACCGACTGGATGGAACAGGAGCGCGAACGCGGCATCACGATCACGTCCGCCGCTGTGACGTGTTTCTGGACGCAGAAAACCGCCAAGCCGGGCGAGGATAAAATTTACAAGGCGTTCAACAACATTCCGCATCGCATCAACATCATTGACACGCCCGGCCATGTGGACTTCACCGCCGAAGTCGAGCGTTCCATGCGCGTGCTGGACGGCGCGGTCGCCGTGTTCTGCGGTGTTGCCGGCGTGCAGCCGCAATCCGAAACCGTCTGGCGTCAGGCGACGAAGTATCACGTTCCGCGCATCGCGTTCGTCAACAAGATGGACCGCATCGGCGCGAATTTTGAAAATGCGCTGAACGACATGCGCACGAAATTGCACGCGTATGCGTTCCCGATTTTCCTGCCGCTCGGTGCTGGTCCGACTGAGGCCGAAGGCAAGGCAGTCACCGGCGGCTTTGAAGGCGTGATTGACGTGGTCAACCAAAAGGCTGTGAACTGGGGTCCGACCGAGGCCAATGAAGGTTTGAATTACGAAGTCACAGAAATTCCCGCCGAACACAAGGAACGCGCGGCGAAGGCGCTGGCTGACTTGATTGAAGCGGTTTCCAACAAGGACGACGCGATTGCGGAACTTGTCCTCGATGAAAAACCCGTTGACGCGGCGACTCTGAAGGCGGCAATCCGCCGGCTCACCTGCAAAATTGAAATGGTGCCTGTGCTTTGCGGTTCGGCGTTCAAGAAAAAAGCCGTGCAGATTTTGGTGGACGCGGTGGTGGATTATCTACCCAGCCCGCTGGACATTCCCGGCGCGGAAGGCCATGAACTCGGCACGGATGTCGTCGTCAAAGTGCCGACGACTGACAACGAGAAATTTTGCTCGCTCGCATTCAAGCTTTGGACCGATCCTTACGCGGGCAAGCTGGTATTTTTCCGCGTTTATTCCGGCCATTTGAAAAAGGGCGACAACATTTACAATCCGCGCACGCGCAAACGCGAGCGCGTCAGCCGCCTCATGGTCATCCAAGGCAGCGAACGCAAGGACATCAACGAAGTTTTCGCCGGCGACATCGCCGCGCTCGTGGGTCTGCGCAACATCACGACCGGTGACACGCTGTGCGACGAAGATTACGACGTGACGCTCGAACCGCCGACCTTCCCGGAGCCGGTCATCTCGATGGCCGTCGAACCGAAGACGAAGCAGGATCGCGACAAATTGTCCGAAGGCTTGCAACGGCTCGCCGAAGAAGACCCGACGTTCCGCTGTTTCACCAATGACGAAACCAGCCAGCTCATCATTGCTGGCATGGGCGAGTTGCATCTTGAAATCATCATTGACCGGCTCAAGCGCGAATTCAAAGTCGAAGCGAACACGGGCGCACCGCAGATTGCGTATCGCGAGACGATCACCAAGAAGGCCGAGGGCGAAGGCAAGTTCATTCGTCAATCCGGCGGCAAAGGTCAATACGGCCATGCCTGCATCACCGTCGAGCCGAATGAAAAAGGCAAGGGCGTCGAAGTCGTTGACGAAATTGTCGGCGGCTCGATTCCGAAAGAATATATTCCGGCGGTGATTGACGGCATCGAAGAAGCCATCAAAGGCGGCGTCTATGCGGGCTACCAAGTCATTGACATCAAAGTCGAAGTCGTGGACGGCTCGTTCCACGAAGTGGACTCGAACGAACTCGCGTTCCGCATGGCCGGCATCTTTGCGTTGAAAGATGCGTTCAAAAAAGCTGGTCCAATCCTGCTTGAGCCGATCATGAAAGTCGAATGCACCACGCCAAGCGAGTATCAAGGCGACCTCGTCGGCGACATCAGCCGCCGTCGCGGTGCGATCCAGAACATTGATTCAAAGGCCGGACAAGTGATCGTCAACGCCAACGTGCCGCTCGCGGAAATGTTCGGTTACGCCACGGCGATCCGTTCGCTCTCGAAAGGCCGAGCCAGTTATTCGATGGAACCGCTGACGTTCGAGCAGGTGCCGAACAGCGTGCTGACCACGATTTTGGACCAGGCGGCGAAAAAGCCGGCCGCGCGCACCTGAAATATTTTTCCAAATCACAAGCCGGAACGAAAGTTCCGGCTTTTTGTTTTACCAAAGCGCGAGCGATTGGCGGATGATTTCGTCCAGTTCGGCCTTGGTTTCGCCGCTGCCGAAGGTGAACGTGCCGGTGAGATGCTGCCAGCCATCCAACGACAGGCCGTAAAGTTCGCGGGCGATGAAGACTTCCAGCGCGGCGCGTTCCTTCACGTCGCGCGGATTTTTCAAAAGTTTTCCAGTGGAATCAGCCAGCTTCTTTTTCTGTGCGGTGGAAAGTTTCGGAATCGGCAGCTCATACATATAAAACATATTGAGCGTCGCCGAAATTTTGCTGCGAAGATAATAATTCAAAACGAGTGAATTGAGCAACGCGAGCAAAGCGCGCGTTTCCGTTTCTTCTAAAACCGTTTGTTCAAGCTGGCCTTTGTCGGACAATTCAAAATCGAATGGCGTGACAAAAGGTAATTTGTTGTTCAAGCAAGCGTCCGCCGGAATTGTCGTGGCAATAATTGTGCGCTCGTTTGTTGAGCTTCCAATTTCACGATAAACGACGCGCGGAAATTCAAATTGTAATTTGAACTTCTTGGCTTTGAAAATTTCGCGCAGGCGCGTTTCCAATTCCTCGCGTTTTTCGGGAACGGCTTTGCCTTCGAGTTTTTTCGGTTCAACCTCGCGGACGAGTTTCGCCAGCCGGTAAATTTCCTTGCGCAGCAATTCCTCGCGGATTTCCTTTTCCACGACGGCATAATTGCCGGGTGAATAGTCTGCGTCGAACTGATGAATCATTTTGCCTTCGTAAAGCGGCAGTTGTCCGGCGGCGGGCTTCTTGCCGGCGAGCTTGCGGAAGAAATGATTGTCGTTGGTCATGTGGAGTTCGGTGCCCAGCCGAAATCCCAGACTTTGAAGCAGCGGATGTTCGCCGCGAATTTTGCCGCAGAGTTCGTAATCGCGCTCGGAACGAAATTCCATGATGCCGAAATTTTCCGGCGAGAAACGGCGGATCATTTCCGCGCTGTAATGAATCGGCGGCGCAAAAATATCCTTGGGATCGTGCAAATAAAATCGCGCGTCAAAAGTGTGTTTGTCGGTCGGCATTTCGCTTTTGACGACTTTGAAGAATCCGAATTTGAAGCGGCTGTCCACGTCGGGGAAAATGTGTTTCGTCCGTTCCTTGCCGTTGACGATTTCTTCGTAGCCGCGATTTTCAAACGACGTGAGTTCTTCAAATTTATTTTTCGTGAGCAGCAGTTTGCGGAGCGGGCTGCAGCCTTCGTCGGTCTGCAAACCGGACGGCACAAACAGCGAAAGCTGCCCGCCGTCGCGGACGAGGTTCAAATCGCCCTCGATGAAAAGTTTGTAAAGGTTGATGTCGCCGCCGCCCTGGAATTTGAACCGGCGGCTGAAAAATTCGGAGGATTTTTCGTAGCTGGCAACGTATTCGTCCCACTTGGCGCGGAAGTCAGGCTCCGCTTTCAATTTTTTGTCGAACCACGGCGTGAAATCCGTGCCGGTCATGGTGTATTTGCTGAAATTTTCCTTCGACTTGGCCACGAATTCTTTGGCAATCGGCTTGAATCCTTCCCACGGCGGATTGCCGATGATGCCGTCGAAACCGGCGCAACGTAGCGCAGACGTCTCGTCTGCGTTTGCAGTTTTTTCTTTGGACGCGGGCAGGCGGGATGCCTGCGCTACTTTCGGCTTACCATCGGGCGTGAACCAGCACGGCCAGAAATGAAGTGCGAATCCGGCAGGTTCGCACGGCAGATTTTCACCTTGAAAATGTTCAACGAAATCGGCGCGGACTTTCACCCGCAATTCCAACGCGTCCGCCAGCGGCTCATGCCGCATCGGATTTTCAATGTAGCTGGCGCGGAGTTCGGAAAGTTTTTTCAATTCGGCCTGGTGATAATCGGCCAGCCACGCGGCTTGCTTTTCCAGTTCCACGTCCACGAGCGAATCGGCGCAGTGAAAATTGAGTTCGAGATTCGGCAGGATTTTGACGACATCGGTTTTCAACTCGCGGTAATTGTAATCGGCGGGCGAAAGTTTGACGGCTTCCTTCCAGATGTTGGTTTTGGCAACTTCGATTGCGCCGGAGTCTTTGTCCACGCCGAAAATATGGCGCAACAGGATTTGCGCGATCAGGACGCGGCGGTTGTCCAAATTATTGCGGCGGCGGAAGGCGAGCGCGTTTTCGACATTGGGCGGCAGTTCGGCGAGATACAGTTCGCCATTGTCCGACTTCAAAATTTTGGCGACCCAGGCGCAGGCGGAATCAATGCGCCGGTATTGCTGCCAAAAGGCGCGCAGGACTTTGATGAGAAATCCGCCGCTGCCGCAGGCGGTGTCGGCCACGCGAATTTCGGCAAGTTGCGCAAGGAGTTGGTCGGCGCGGGCAAAATCGCATTTCTGGCTGCCGACGGCGTCGCAGATTTCATTCACGATTTTTCCGGCAAGCGCATTGACCAGCGCGTTGGCCATCGGGCCGGTGATTGGCGCGGGCGTGTAATAAATGCCTTCGCCTTTGCGGTTGGCGGCGAGGAACATTTCGTAGCTTTTGCCGAAAATGTCCTCGTCAATGCGGCGATAGTTGTAGTGAACGATGCCACGGCTGAAAACCTGGTCCCAAGTGTTGATGCCGAGGACGAAATTCAATTTGTCGCAGAAGCGCTGGAGGTTGGCCGGGCCTTTGTCGAGACGTTCCCAAATGCGCGCTGAAAAAATCTCCGTGTCGTAGTATTCATCGAAGAATTCCTCGAACTGATCGAGAAATTTGGGAACAATTTTGTGCGCGCCCTTGGCCTGCCAGTCGCGCGTGTGCCGCGCGTAGGCGTCCTGCGTGTAGCGATACGGCACGAGGCCGAAATCTTCAATCGTGCGGGCGAAGACAAGTTTGTTGATGAGCAAAATGATGGATTCGGCGGATTGATCGGGCGGCGTCCATTTGACTTTGTCAAACTCGTTGAACCAGATGTTGAGGTCGTCGAAAAATTGCTGCTCCAGTTCCGGCTTGTCCGCCGTGTCTTCCGCGCGGCGCAAGGTGTCGAGAATACTGCGGCTTTCACGGCAGCGGCTGAAAAATTCCGTGAAGGGCATTTCCGCAAACGGCTTGTCGTCGAAAAAAAAATCGCGGGCGCTGAAAAACCAGGCGGTGCGGAGATCGGTGAGAATCAGATACTCGTGGTCGCGGAGATATTTTTTGACCTGGTTGACGTGATTTTTTGGATTGGCTTCGTTGCGCCAGATGCTGTCTGCCGACTTGTCGAATTGAAAAAGCGGTTTTAATTCGAGCGGCAACGGATCGCCCATTCGCTCCGGCAGCACGAAATCCACCCAGCCTTCGCCGCTGCCGACCTGCCGCGTCGGTTGAAATCCAAGCGTGTCTTTGCAAAGCTCGGTGAACAAATCCTCGGCGGCGGATTCAGGCTTCGCGCCGTTTTTCAGGTCGAGCGCATATTTCTGAACCGGCGCGTAAGGCGAAAGCGGGCGCGCATCCGGCGCGAGCGGAAGAAATTCAATGGTCTCGCGCGACGTGAATTCAGACAATGCGTTGAGAATTTCTTGATAGTTCACAGTTCAGGTTTGCCAAGTGCGTTAAGATTAAGCAGGTGATGTTTCATGGGCAAATGGTTTCGCCGTTTGGGAGCGGCGAGACAACCAAAAATCTTGAATAATTTTATTGCACCCAAAGCAGGAATTGATATATTCCGCGTCCGCTTTCGTTGAATCGCTGGCGGAAGTTTAACAACCATTAACAGACAATCGCTCTTTGTATGGCTCAACGCATTAGAATTCGCCTCAAGGCCTATGACTTCCGGGTCATAGACCAGTCGGCCCGCGAAATCGCCGACACCGTCAAGCGCACCGGTGCCCGCGTTGCCGGCCCCATTCCGCTGCCGACCCGCATCGAAAAATTCACCGTCCAGCGCTCGCCGCATTCGGACAAGAAGTCGCAGGAGACTTTCGAACAACGCACCCACAAGCGGCTGATTGACATCCTCGATCCGACCGCCAAGACCGTGGACGAATTGAAGAAGCTCAATCTGCCCGCCGGTGTGGACATCACCATCAAAATTTAACGGTGTAACAATTCAACCATTTAACTCCTCACGAATTTTATGCCACTAGGACTATTAGGAAAAAAACTCGGCCACACGCGCGTCTATGACGCGACCGGCAACGTCGTTCCCGTGACGGTCGTGCTCGCCGGCCCCAACCGCGTGCTGCAGGTCAAAACGCAGGCGGGCAAGGACGGTTACAACGCCGTGCAACTTGGCTTTGATGACCAGAAGGAACAGCGCCTCACCAAGCCGCTGCTCGGCCACATCAAAAAGCAAAACGGCGTCGCGGTGAAACGCATCCGCGAATTCCGTGATTTCTCGAAGGACGTGAAGCCCGGCGACATCATCGGGCCGACGCTGTTCGCGCCCGGTGATTTTATTGATGCGATTGGCGTCACGAAAGGCCAGGGCTTTGAAGGCGTGGTGAAACGCCACAAATTTGCCGGCGGTGATTCCACTCACGGTGCGAAAGGCTGGCATCGTCGCTCCGGTGCCATTGGCCAGCGTCTTTTCCCCGGCACGGTCATGCGCGGAATGCGGATGCCCGGCCACATGGGCCAGGTGACGCGCACCACGCAGAACCTTGAAGTCATCCAGGTTCGCGAAGCGGACAATTTGCTGTTGATCAAGGGCGCGCTTCCTGGTGCAGAAGGTGATTACGTTGTCATCCGCGAAGCCAAGAAACGCCCGAAAGGCTGGAAACCGCCGGTCAGCGTCGCCATAAAGAAAAAGGGCGGAGCGGCCGAGAAAAAACCCGCAGCCGCCGCTGCCAAGAAATAATTAGACCATGAAAATTTCCATCAAAGACATTTCGGGTAAAGATCAGGGCGAACTGGAAGTGAAGTTCCCGCTGATTGAAAACGGCAAGGGCACGCAGGCTGTTCACGACACAGTCACCGCCTACCGCGCGGCGCAGCGCAGCGGCACCGCGTGCACCAAGACGGTTGGCGAAGTGCAGGGTTCCAACAAGAAACCGTGGCGGCAAAAAGGCACGGGCCGTGCCCGCGCCGGTTCTTTCCGTTCGCCGTTATGGGCCGGCGGCGGCGTGGTCTTCGGACCCAGGCCGCGCGACTTTAGCAAGAAAGTTTCAAAAAAAACCCGCGCGCTGTCATTGCGCAAGGCTTTGAGCGAACGCCTCAAGGCCGGCGACGTGGTGGTCGTGGACGACTTGAAATTGAATTCCTCCAAGACCAAAGAATTCATCAGTGTCATTTCCGCCTTGGAATTGAAGGGCACGACGCTCGTGATTGCGGCGGCGGACAAGAATCTGACGCTCGCCTCGCGCAACATCGAAAAAGTCGCGCTGACGACGAGTGATTCGCTCAACACTTACGATGTGTTGCGTCCCGACAAGTTGCTGTTCACCCGCGACGCATTTGAAAAAGTCGAAGCCCGGCTGGCCATTGATTGATGGCTGATTCAACGATTTAACCATTTACGATTCAACGAACCATGAACGCTTTTGAAGTCATCAAGACCGTCCGCCTCACGGAAAAAGGCACGCGCCAGAGCGAGAAGTATAATCAATACACCGTCGTGGCCGACCGCCTCGCGACCAAGCCGCAAATCCGGCAGGCCGTGCAGGAACTGTTCAAGGTCAAGGTTATCCGTGTCAATACGCTGAACGTCCGCGGCAAAGCCCGCCGCCAGCGCACCATTCAAGCCGGCAAGGCGCCGGACTGGAAAAAAGCCATCGTCACCTTGAAAGAGGGCGACAAGATTGTTTTGACCTAGTCGCAATTTGAATTCACCAACGGCGCGGAATTTTTTCCGCGCCGTTTTTATTTTTTGGTTGGACAGCCTTTGTCCGTCCGGTCCGGTAAAATCTTGAGGTCGTCTGCCAAGGTGAACAATTCAACATGGCGCGGCGACGGACGACGGCTTAATGTCATCCGACTTGAAAAACCGCATTTTGCACGTGGACGGCGACAGTTTTTTTGCGAGCTGCGAAATCGCGCTCGACAAAAAACTACAGGGCCGCGCCGTGTGGGTCGGCGGCGGACGGCGCGGCGACGGCATCGTCATTGCGGCCAATCGCGCGGCGAAAAATTTTGGCGTCAAGACCGGCATGGCGTGTTTCGAAGCGCGGCGGATTTGTCCGCGCGGCGTGCTGTGCCGTCCGCATTACGACGCCTACCGCGACCTCTCGCAAAAGATGTTCCGCGTGCTGGAGGAATATGCGCCGACGCTCGTGCCGATCTCGATTGACGAGGGCTTTCTCGATTTCACCACGATGGACCGCGTAGTCTGGCGCAACACGACGCCGGAAAAGTATGTGAAGGAGATTTGCGGGCGCATTGCGCGCGAGGTCAAAATCCCCGTGTCCGCCGGGCTCGCCAGTTCCTCGCGGCTCGCCAAGCTGGCGACGGACGCCGCCAAGCCGGGTTTTCTCGAAGTGAAACCCGGCGAAGAAAAGGAATTTCTAAAAGACCGCTCCGTGCGCGAACTTTCCGGCATCGGCAAAAATCACCAGCGTTCGCTCGCGGCGCTGGGCGCGCTGACATTCGGCCACGTCGCGAGACTGCCCTCAACTCTGCTCAAGCAGAAGTTCGGCATCTGGGGCCAGCAGCTTTGGCTGTTCGCGAACGGCCTGTGGAACGAGCCGTTGCTGCTCGCAGTCAAAGATCGCACGACGATTTCCAGCAACACGACGCTGCCTTACGACGAGCCGGATTATGAGGCGGCGCTGACGTTTGCGTTGAGCGAGACGACGCGGCTGACCGGCCAGTTGCGCCGCGAGCAGTTGCAGGCGCGCGAGTTGTCATTGACGATTCGCTTCGACGATTTTTCCGAGGTTGGCGGGTCGCATCGTTTTCAACACGCGCAGTTTCAAAATTCGATCATCAACGCGGTGCTGGAGGAAATTTTTCGCGGCATCATGGGCGGGCAGGGGAGGCCGGTGCGACAAATCCGCATTGCCATGTGGAATCTTTCGCGGCTCGACACGCAGCCGACGTTGTGGGGACGGACGGGCGAGGAGCGCTGGGGCGCGTTGGACGATGCCGCACGCAAGTTGAATTCGCAGTTTGGCTCAACGGCGGTCATGACCGGCGCGCAACTGGCGTTGCGCGAGATGGAGGACAGTTTCAAGAATCCGAAGGCGAAATGCCCGTTTGTGCCGCAGCGCGAGATGGTGAAAAAACTTTGGGGCACGGACGCCGACCCGCTGGCGCACAAGGGTGACTGGGAAAAACGGCTGGCGAAGGTGAGCAAACAGTCGCAGTTCCAGCATTGAAGATCGCCTTTCAGGCATTTCAAATTCCTTTTGCGAACCAATCCGTCATTTGCAAGAATGGGCCGCTGTTGCAAAACACACATGAATGCCTGCGTCAGAACGCGGGGATTCAAATATGCCAGAAAGCGATCTGAACGAAAACAAAGACCACGGCCAATCAGCGGAAGCAAAAATTGGCCGGGGACGAACGGGAGTTTTGTCACCGTTGACCTTGCTGCTGCTGGTTGTTTGTCTGGCTCAATTTGGCCTGTTGGCGGTTTTGACTTTGGGTTCCCGGCCAGCTTCAGGTTTTCATTCCCCGCCGCCCGCGCAGCGGCCGCCCGCCACTGCTAGTCCGCAAGAACCGTATTTCAGCGGCCATCCCGGTCCGTGGGGAAATTTGGAATACGCGCGCATCTCGCTGGAGCCGCCGGACGCGTTCATTCCTGCCGATGCAAATTTTTTCGGCCCGACGCACTGGTTTTTTGAAGGCTATACCACCGCGACTTTGGGCGGGTTTTTTGGCCAGTGCGGAATGACGGCGTCGCAATTGGCCGAAGTGATGAAGCCAGCGACATGGAGCGAAAAAGCCAATGGCGTCATGGTTGCGCCAGGCGACGAACTGGTGTTGGGCTTGGATGAAGCGGCGCGGCAGCGGATTTATTCCGTGCTGGCGAAGAGCCAGGTGAACACCCTGCAACTGTGGCCGTTCAAATCCCACACCGGCAGCCTCGACGCGTGGTTTGGTCAGTCCGGCTTGGGCGCGGACACCCTCGCGCTGTTGAAAAAGCTGGCGTATCACCGGGGAGAATACCTGTGCTTTTCGGACATCTCCGTCGTTTTCCCCCGCATTTCCACGGACGAGGAGCGGCGGCGTTTGATCAAGCGGCTCGCCCGCACATCCACGTTGCTGATGAAATTGCAGGTCAAACCGGACAGCGATGTCAACGCGCTGGCGGATTATTGGGCCAAAGGACAACGCAGCAAGGACATTGAAGCGCTGCTTGATTCACTGACAAAAATTCCCGGCGGCATGACAGTGGACGTGGCGCATCTGCTGCCGCCGTTCGCCCGCAAATTCCTCTACACTTTTCCCATGCCGCCCACCGATCCGTCGGCGAACTGGCCGGACTGCAATTGGACGGCGTTCAATTTTTTCCGCAGTTTGCCGGACGACCGTTTTTATGATTTTGACTTTTGCGGAAATGAGCTGGAGCAAAACTACACCAAGGTGAGGCAGGCGGCGTTTGGCGATTTGATTGTTTTCTACCGGCCCGATGGTTTTCCAATTCATGTGGTCGTTTATGTCGCCGACGATGTTGTTTTCACCAAGAACGGCAACAGCACTTTTCATCCCTGGACGCTTATGAAATGGGATGATTTGATTTTGGACTACACGCTGGATTATTCACCTACCTACATCATTTTCCATCCGAAACGGCAGGCAGAGTAGGGGGCTGATCTCCGTGAACCCAATCCGGCGGTTTGTGCCGCAGCGCGAGATGGTGACTTTGGGGCACGGACGCAGATCCGCTGGCGCACAAGGGTGACTGGGAAAAACGGCTGGCAAAGGTGAGCAAGCAGAGTCAGTTCAATCACTGACAAAGCGGCAACTGTATTCGTCTTACGGCGCTAATGCCGGGGGCTGATATCCCGGTGGAGGAGATAAAGAAGTTGGCGGCAGTAGAGACATTATGCCGCTGCCAAAGCCAGAACCGGGATTATTAATTTCAATTGTTATTACCCCATAGTCACCACCGCCCGAACTGCCGGATGAACTTGGATGCGCGGCGATGTAGGCATTTTCTTTGCGGTTGAATTCCGCGCCATAGACGCCGAGGCTCTGTAAAATTTGCGGCATGAGGCCGCGCGGATCGTCCTGCCGCTGGCGGTCGCGCAAAGTTTTCTTGCCGCCAAAATAATAACGCACGCCGAGCAGCCAGTGGTCGTAACCGTGGTTGCCCAACGCCACTTCGCCGGTCAGCGCGAGTCCGTTAATGGGAAGCTGGTATTCGGCTTCGGCTTTTCCAAAGTAGTCTTTGAAAGCGGAGGTGAAGGACGCGCCGACGCGCAGGTTTTCCAGCGGATAATAATCGGCGGAAACGCGCCCGATGAAACGGGTGGGATTGGTGTCAATGAACGGTGCGGAGTATTGGTAATCAATGGAGCCGAGGCCGCCGAAAAAGCCGAAGTTGAACTGCCGCCAGTAAAGTTCGCCTTCAGCGCCGGCCTGAAACGTGTCCACAGTGTCCGCGCCGTCGCGGTAAAGATAGCCGCCGGTGAGGCCGAGCAGTCCGTAATCGGGATTGCGCCAGAAAAGATGCCCCGCGCCGCCGTAAAAATTCAGATTGGAGATGCGGCTGTAAAGCGCGTCGGCTTGAAACCCGAACTGATGCGAGATGGGCAGCGTGATGCTGCCGCTGAAATTATGGCCTTCGGCGGAGTTCATGTTGCCGCCGGAATAATCCACCTTGCCGTTGATTTCCGAAACCGCTGGCAGATGCAAGGAATCAGTGGTCGCAAAGTTGTTGAAATTACCGCCCGGTTCAGGAACTGCCGGCGTTGTCTGTGCCTGCACGGCTCCAGTTGTGGCGAGAATTAAAACAGCTCCGAAGCCGGCCGCCGATGAATTTTCCCATTTCATATCAATTTACAAATGCTGCTGCCGGTTCACCTGGCTGTCAAGCCTCATGAAATGAAAGCCTCATGAAATGGGATGATTTGATTTCGGACTACACGCTGGATTATTCACCGACCTACATCATTTTCCATCCGAAACGGCAGGCAGAGTAGGGGGCTGATCTCCGTGAACCCAATCCGGCGGTTTGTGCCGCAGCGCGAGATGGTGAAAAAACTCTGGGGCACGGACGCCGACCCGCTGGCGCACAAGGGCGATTGGGAGAAACGTCTGTCCAAAGTCAGCAAGCAGTTGCAGTTCCGGCATTGAAGATGGCGTTGGATATTTGAATCTCCGCGACTGTTCCGGCAGCACCCTGGCCAGATTGCAACTGGTCGGCGGTTAAGTTTTCCCGCGACCAGTGAGATTTACATTGAATTATTTTGGGCTGTTGCTAAAGTCTTTACTAGGTTCTAAAAATCACAAAACTAATCTATGAAAAATTGGATTGTCCGTTCTCTCATTGCGGCAGGATTGTTCGCGAGCTTGACGCAAGGTGTCCGGGCTGCGGTCACTTTCACCAACACGCCGTCGGCCGTCAGCAACACTTACAGCGGCCTCATCACGCTCTCAATCGGTGGCCTGACGAACACGGAAACGGTGGTGGTCCAAAAATTTCTGGATGCCAACACCAACGGCGTCATTGACGGCAACGATCTGCTGGTGCAGCAGTTCACTCTGACGGATGGCATGAATTTTGTGATCGGCGGCGTGACCAATTTCAATGTGCCGGGGGATTTGAATGCGACCACGGGCGCGATCACCGCGATGTTGAATTTTCAAAATGGTGATTTTGTGCAAAACATCATCGGCCATTATTTCTACAAACTTTCCAGTCCGGTCGGACATTTTGCGCCGATCACCAACAGTTTCAGCGTCACCAATTTCCCCTTCGCGCAGAAGTTCACCGGCAACGTGGTCAGCAACAGCTCCAGCACGACCTTGCCCAATGCCGTCGTCCTGCTGTTTCCTCCTCCACGTCCGGGGAAAAACGGGCCGGGGGGAAATCCGGTAGCGGGCGTGGTGGCGAACAGTGCGGGTGCCTATACCGTTCAAGCGCCGCCGGGAACTTATACGCTGGTGGCGCTGACGACCAATTATGTCGGCAACTTCAAAAAAGCTCCGGTGCTCACTTTGGGCAGCGGCCAGACCATCAACACCAATCTGTCGGCCACCAACGCCACCGCCAGCATCACCGGTAAAATCGTGGATGCCGCCAACAATGCCATTGGCCTGCCCGGCGTTTTCTTGCCGTTGCAGTCCACCAACGGCCTGCTGGCGTTCTCCTACAGCGACACCAACGGCAATTTCACCGCGCGGGTCACCGCCGGCCAGTGGTCCTTGGGTTCGGATGATTCGGGGCTGATTATTCATGGCTATGTTGGATGGAACAACAACACCAACGTCAACTCCGGGGCCACTGGCGTCACGCTGGCCTACGCCAAAGCCAACGCGTTGTTTTATGGCAGCGTCAAAGATAATCTGGGAAATCCTTTGGCGGGGATTGACGTTAATGCCTACGACAACAATAACTACCTGTATCAAACGGACGGCTACACGGATGCGAACGGGAACTACGTCGTTGGCGTGCTGGGTGGCCTGGGCAGCAACGATCCGTGGTGGATAGGAATCAGCAGCGACAGCAGCCCCGCCAATTATATTTTTTCACAACCTGCGTTTGATCAAAATGGCGGCACAAACATCAGCGTCGGACAGGCAGTGCTGGCGAATTTCACCGCCATCATTGCCACCAATCAAATCACCGGCAACGTCAAGTTTAACGGCACCAATCTCACGGGTGTTGGTGTGTATGCCTATGCGACCATCAGCGGCGTGACTTTCAACGCCTTTGCGGACACCGATGCAAATGGCAATTACTCGCTCACCGTCGCCAATGGAAGCTGGAATGTCGGCGTCAATCAAAATGGCGGCAACGACACTTTGGACAACATTCTGGGCAGCGGCAATTATCAGCTTCCGAACGAACGAAATGTCAACATTAACAACAACGCTGGCATGGCGAATTTCACCATTCAGCCTTGCAGCGGGTTGCAAATTCTCACTTCATCGCCGTTGCCGGACGCTCAACAAGGCAATTCCTATTACTTCCAGCTTCAGGCTTCGAGTTGCAGTGGCAACGGTCTCACTTGGTCGGTGAATGACCCGGCGAATTTTCCCTATGGCCTGAACATGAATCTTGATTCCGTGGGGGAAGTATTCGGCACGCCCACCGGCAGCGGAACATTCAGTTTTTCCGTTCACGTGGACGACGGCAACGGTCACTCGGCGGACTCAAATATGTCGCTGACCATCACGCCGGTCGCTTCTTCCCTGCAAGTGACAACGGCCTCCATTCCCAACGCCACGAACACCGTGTTTTACAGCCAGACACTTCAAGCTTCCGGCGGGACGCTGCCTTACACCTGGTCCATTGCCGGCTATTCCGCGCTGCCATCGAATCTGACGTTGGCAACCAACGGCGTTCTTTCCGGCACACCCGCAACCGCAGTTGACACTTATTATTTTGATGTGGTGGTGAATGACGCCGCCGCGAACGCCAGCACACAAACCTTGTCGCTGGCCGTTGTCAATCCGCCGTCGCCGCCGCTGGTCATCACCAATGCCTCGCTGCCCAATGGCAACGTCGGCGTGCCCTACAGCGCGCAGCTCGGCGCGACCGGCGGCCAATCGCCTTACTCTTGGTCCTATGCCATTGGTTCCATCAACCTGTCGTCGGTCGGTTTGACGCTTTACTCCGGCGGCCTCATCTCCGGCATACCGACGACCAACAAAGTGTCCACGTTCAAGGTGCAGGCGACAGACGCGAATTTCACCACGACCAATAAAATTCTTTCCATCATCATCAATCCTGATCCCGTCCTGGCTTCGCCAAACTGGCTGACGAACCGGTTTCAAATGCTGCTTATCGGCGCGTCCAACCAGAATTACACGTTGCAGTTGTCCACCAATCTGGGTTCCACCAACTGGGCCTCGCTCTTCATTACCAACAGCGCCACGACCAATTCATTTATTTTGTCCGACCCGAACGCGACCAACAAACAGCGCTTCTACCGCGTTCTAATCGGCCCGTAGGCCTCAACCTTTATGGTTGGATTCGTAACAAGTGGTGAATCGGGCGCAACCGCGTGGAGCGGAGCGGCAAGTCATCCTCACGGCTGACGCATTTTCCGGCACGGTCGAGTCATTCAGCCGCACGGTCGTTTTCGCCAACCACGCGGCTGATTCATTTAACTGCATGGCTGAATTTCCCAGCCGCACGGTTGACCGTTCCAGCCGCACGGTTCGCTCATTTATCCTCACGGCTGGTTTGTTCAGCCAGATGGCTGGCTCAATCAACCTCACGGCTGGCGGCTTCGACCGCATGGCTGGACGCTCCAGCCGCACCAATAAATCATTCAACCGCACGGTTTTTCGCCAAAAACACGCCAAAAATGGCAAAAACCGCGCCTTTTTCCTCACCCGGCCTCCGGACACCCTCTCCCATCCGATGGAGGGATGGGGTGAGGGCGGCGGGCACGCCAGATTTATCTTGGCAGACCGGAAATCGGCCTGCAAAGTGATGTCGTCACGGCGGCAACGCCTTGAAAAATAATTCAGATAAGGAATCCCATGAAAACGCGCATTAAAAATCTGTTGCTCTTGCTGTTGCTGTTGGGGTTGCCCGGCGTGGTGCAAGCCCAAGACGCTTACAGCACCAATGCCGACGGCAGCATCTACACTTACAGCACCAACGCCGACGGCAGTGCCAACATCGTCACTTACGCCGGGCCTCCCTGGGTTGTGGCCATTCCAACCAATACCAATGGCCTGACAGTCACCAGCATC
>DATCBW010000252.1:0-19572 GCA_036511615.1 Verrucomicrobiia bacterium
AAATCGAGCGGCTCTTTGCCTGGCTCTTCCACTTCCGCCGGCTGGTGGTCCGTTATGAATACCACGCGGAGAATTTTCAAGGCTTTGTTCATTTGGCGGCGGTAATCATCCTCTTGCGGCATTTATGAGATACGCTCTAGGCTTATTGGCAATTTATTGAAATGGCGGCGTGTTTGGCGTGAACGGGTTGAAACGCAGATAATGAATCCGCCCCTTCCGATAAATGAAAGTTCTGGCTTCAGCCGCACCCAAAAATTGGAACTTTAATCCGGTCGCCCGTCCATTTTGAACGGCTTGGCTTTCCGCCAATTGTGTGTATAATGCAACCATGCTGGCCACGCCGGAAATCATCCGCGAAACGAGTCAACTGGCGCAACTGGAGAAACTGCTCCCGCGCTGGCGCGACGTGCCGCTTTATCGCGATTTGCTGGCCCGCGCCGATTGCCGGGGCGCGGACTTTGACTGTTTTCGCCGGCTGCCGTTGATGGCCAAGCCGGAGATGCGGAATAATTTTCCGCAAAACTTTCTTCCCGCCGGACTGTCGCTCGAAATGCTGCTGGAGAAAAATCTGGTCGAGTTGGAACACACCTCCGGCACTTCGTCGGAGCGGCTGCCGGTGATTTTCGGACGCGGCTGGTGGAACGCGCAGGAAGAACGCGCGCTGCGGCTGAACGTTTTCGTCGCCAAAATTCTTGATGAATTTCCGAACGCGCGCCGCGCCACGATCACTTCGCCTGCGTGCAACGGTCTGACCTGTCCAACGGTTTGGGCATCGCGCGAACAGCGCACGTTCGGCAACGCGCTGTTTGTGAACCTTGCACGCATTCCGTTTTTAATCAGTGAAGCGGATCTGTTGCACATGGCGGCGGAGATTTCCGGCTGGTCGCCGCAGTTTTTGGACGTTGACCCCGTTCACGGCGCGCGGTTCGCGCTTTACTGCGAGCAGCACGGGATAAAATTCCCCTCGCTGAAATTTATTCTGTGCAGCTACGAATTTGTCAGCGCGGTGCATCGCCGGATTTTGGAACGCGTCTTTGGTGTGCCGGCGTTCAACCTTTACGGCTCGACGGAAACCGGCCATCTGCTCATGGAAAACGAGCGCGGTGAAATGAAGCCGAGCTACGACACGGCGTTTCTCGAAATCGTGGACGCCGACGAAAGCGGTATCGGCGAACTCGTCGTCACGACTTTGACCAATGATTATATGCCATTGCTCCGCTATCGCATCGGTGACCTCGCGGAAAAACAGGTTCAACCCTACGGAAACCGTTTTGTGGTTCATGGCCGCGCGCGGGACGCGCTGGCGGCGGACGACGGGCAACGCGTGACGACCTGGCAGGTGGACCAGTGTTTTGCCGGCGTGAACGGCATCGCGCACTATGAGCTGCGCCAGGAAGAAGGCGGCGGCTGTGCCTTGCGCTTCATTCCCGACGGAGCCGGGCCGGGAGAAGCCGGGGTGCGCGGCTTGACCTCGCGGTTGGAAACGTTGTTGCAGCCGCCGGCGAAAATCTCCGCCGAAGCGATGACGACTCTCGTGCCGGCGGCTTCGGGAAAATTCCGGCTGACCTGTCCCGTTGGAAGAATTGGTTGAAGCGTGCCCGAAAATTCGTCCATCATGGCCGCGCCTGAAAACTCCCGCCGCATCCAGACAGGAACAGCTTGACTCGCTCACCGGCCTGCGCGGGTTCGCGGCGCTCTGGGTCGTGTCGCTGCATTTCGAAGAGACGACCAATCAATTGCTGCCCGCCAGTTCGCATCTCCACTGGTTCATCGGCGCGGGATCCAACGCCGTGCCGCTGTTCTTCATCTTGAGCGGTTTCATTCTGCTGCACACCTATCGTGACCGGTTTGAAATTTTTTCCTGGCGTGAATACTTCCGCTTTCTCGGCCTGCGGCTGGCGCGGATTTATCCGGCGTATCTGGCGGCGCTCATTGTGATGGTCATGATGGTTGTGGCTTCGTCCATGATCGGCGTGCCGCACAGCCACGACGCTTATCCGCTGAACTGGTTGCTGCCGGAGGCGCTGATGCTGCAAAGCTGGGTGCGGATGCCGCCGGATTTTTTCGGCTGGAATTATCCCGACTGGTCCGTCAGCGCCGAATGGTTCGCTTATCTGTTCATTTTTCCGCCGGCCGTCTGGCTCGTGAAAAAAATTTCCGGCGTGAAACTGCGGCTGGGGTTGGCGTTGATTTTTGCCTTCGGCCTGTGCGTGCTGGAACCCGCCGTCCGCACGGAATGGAAGCTGCCGACGGTCAGCCTGCTGTTTCTCGCCGGCGCGTTTCTATGGGAATGGCGTCGCCGGCAAATCCAGGAACACGGAAAAATTTCGCTGCATCTCGACACGCTTGGCTTCGCGCTGCTGTTTGTGGCGCTGGGCTGCGCCGCCAGAATTTCAAAATTTGAAACCGACACCACGATTCTGCTGGCCGTGCTGGTCTTGATTCTGGGCTTGAGCCGCGCGGACGGAATTTGTTCGCGGCTGCTGGCGACGCGCGTGTGCGTCTTCCTCGGCGAAATTTCCTATTCCATTTATCTCGTCCACGGCATTGTCCAGCGGCTGCTGAAAATCATTCTGCCGGCGGATAAATTCACCGCGTCGCCGTTGCCGGTGCGGGCGGGAATTGTCTGTGTGGATTTCGCCGCCGTTCTGCTGGCGGCCATGCTGCTATATTTTCTGATCGAACATCCCGCGCGCGGGTGGTTGCGGAAAAAATTTTCCAGTCGTCGGACGGAGAAATAAACGCTGGCCGCGAACGGCACTGCGTAATGCAGCGGATTTTCTCCGGCAGCTTGCAAGCAAAAATATTTTCCGCCAGCCGTCAAAATTTCAGCCGGCGCTTGAGCTTTGCGCGCATTTGGCCTATTTCTCAATCATGTTCATTGTCCACGTTCATGTTCAGGTAAAACCGGATTGCGTCGAGGCGTTCAAAACCGCCACGCTGCTCAACGCGCGCTTGAGTCTGTTGGAACCGGGCGTCCGGCGCTTCGATGTCGTTCAGCAGATTGAAGACCCGGCGCGTTTTTTGCTGGTCGAGGTCTATCGCGATGCCGCCGCCAACGCCGCGCACAAGGAGACGCAACACTACGCGGTCTGGCGCGACGGCGTGGCCGACATGATGGCCGAGCCGCGCTTCAGCGTGAAGTTCAACAATGTTTTTCCCGACGATCCAAACTGGTGAGCATGAACTTTGAATTCGCCACGGCCACGCGCATCGTTTTCGGTGCGGGTTCAATCAGTCACACCGGCGCCAATGTGAAAGACCTTGGCCGGCGCGCACTCGTCGTGACCGGACGCAATCCGCAGCGTGCGAAAAAATTGCTGGCCAGCCTTTCCGCCAGCGGCATCGCTTCAACCATTTTTTCCGTCGCGGGCGAGCCGGAAATTTCCACGGTTGAAAACGGCGTGGCGCTGGCGAAGAAAGATAATTGCGATTTCGTCATCAGCTTCGGCGGCGGCAGCGTGATTGACGCCGGCAAGGCCATTGCCGCGATGATGAGCAACGAAGGTGAACTGCTTGATTACCTTGAAATCATTGGGCGTGGCAAGGCGCTCGCCAAACCGTCCGCGCCCTTTATCGCTATTCCGACAACAGCGGGCACCGGCGCAGAAGTCACGCGCAATGCCGTCCTCGCCTCGCCCCAAAAAAAAGTCAAAGTCAGCCTGCGCAGCCCGCTCATGCTGCCGCGTATTGCGGTGATTGATCCCGAACTGACTTATGATTTGCCGCCCGCGCTCACCGCGACCACCGGCTTGGATGCGCTGACGCAGCTCATCGAACCGTATGTTTGTCTCCGCGCGAATCCGCTGACGGATGGTTTTTGCGAGCAGGGATTTTTCCGCGCCGCGCGTTCGCTGCGCGAAGCGGTTTTCAACGGGCAAAATAAATCTGCTCGCGAAGACATGGCGCTCGCCAGTTTGCTGGGCGGACTTGCGCTGGCGAACGCCGGACTCGGCGCGGTCCATGGATTCGCCGGGCCGATTGGCGGCAGCTTCCCCGCGCCGCACGGAGCCGTTTGCGCTGCGCTGCTCCCGCACGTCATGGCTGCGAACCTCCGCGCGCTGCGGGAGCGCGAGCCGCAAAATCCCGCGCTGCAACGCTTCCAAAAAATTGCCGCGTTGCTCACCGGTCAGCCGAAGGCCGCCGCTGATGAAGGCGTGGAATGGGTTCAAACGCTCGTCGCCGACTTGAAAATTCCACGGCTCGGCACTTACTGCATCCGCGAAGAACACGTCACCGACTTGGTGACGAAAGCGGCCAACGCCAGCAGCATGAAGGCAAATCCCATCGTGCTTACCACTGTCGAACTGGCGCAAACACTGCGGCTGGCTTTGTGATTTGATAATGAACGCTGTTTGGAAAAACGCCTCTGTCATCGCACAAACGCAACTCATGGCGCGCAGTTTTCGGCATTGGACGGGCCGTGATTTGCTGCCGGGAAATTTTCCGCCAGCAGAACTCGCGGAGAAAATTTTTAACGCGCCGTTCGTTCTCGTTTCACACGGAACCGAGAACGATCCGGTTTTGAATTACGGAAATCGGGCCGCGCTTTTGCTTTGGGAAATGTCGTGGGACGAACTCACGCACACGCCCTCGCGACTCACAGCGGAAGCGCCGAACCGCGAGGAACGCGCCCGGCTGCTCGCCGCCGTCACGCAACATGGTTTAATTGACGACTATTCCGGCGTCCGCATTTCCAAAACCGGCCGCCACTTCAAAATTTTCCGCGCGACCGTATGGAATCTGGTTTCCGAAAGCGGCCAGCCGTGCGGCCAGGCGGCGATGTTCGACCGCTGGGAATTTCTTTGAGCTTCGCGCGCGAAGAATTAAGCTAGGCAGAAAGTGGACGAACCCGCCAACAACTCTGCCGCCGCGCGCGAACGCAAAATCATTCTGCTCCTGTGCCTGCTCGCCGCCGTCCATGTTTTCATTTTTTCCGCCGCGTTTCCGTTCTTCAACGTCGTGGACGAGCAGGTGCATTTCGACCTCGCGGTGCGCTATTCGCAGGGCGACATTCCGCGTTCGCTCACGCCGCCGTGCGCCGAGGCGCTGCCGTTCATCGCCATTTACGGCACGCCGGAATACCTCTGGCCGCCGTCAACACAGCCCGGCGGAAAGATTGCACCGCCGCCGTGGACGCTGCCGATGAATGTCACCGCCCAGAATCTCGTCGCCAAGGAAGACATCTGGAAGGCAAAGGTGAAAAACCACGAAGCCGCGTCGCCGCCGCTTTACTATGTGGTCGCCGGTGCGTGGTGGCGGCTCGGAAAAATCCTCGGTCTCGACGGCGGACAGTTGCTTTACTGGCTGCGTTTTCTGAACGTTCCACTGGTCGTGATGCTTACCTGGCTGGGCTGGTTCGCCGCGCGGAAAATCTTTCCGGAAAACAATTTCATCCGTGTCGCCGTGCCCGCGCTCATCGCCTTCCTGCCGCAGACGACGTTTTACGCAATCAACAATGACATTCTTTCGCCGCTTACTTTTGGCGTCGTATTCATCCTGCTGCTGAAATTCTGGGACGCGGAAAACCTGTCGCCGCGTTTCGCCGCCGCCGTCGGCCTCGCGCTGGCCGCAACTTTTTTGACCAAAACCAGCAATCTGCCGCTGCTCGCTATCGCCGGAATTTTCCTCATGCTGAAAATTTTCCGGCTGTGGCGAAACGGAAAATGGCACGCCTCAATTCCGTCGCTGGCAATCTTGACCGCGTGCGCCGATTTGCCGATGGCCGCGTGGATGATCTGGTGCAAGATGAATTTCGGCGACTTCACCGGCTCGAATTTGAAAATCCATTTTCTCGGCTGGACCGACAAGCCGTTCGCCGAATGGTTTCATCACCCGATTTTCACCGCACACGGCTTCTGGTATTTTTTGAAGGGAAATCTGGCGACGTTCTGGCAGGGCGAACTTTTGTGGGATCGCAAACCGCTCGCCATCCCCGCCGTGGATTTGGTTTATGTCGTGCTGACGCTCGGCGCGCTGGCGTTCACGCTGGCCGCCTTGCTGCGCCGTCCGCCGCAATTTACCGCGTTGCAGCGCGCGGCGGTCTGGTTCAGCTTCGCTTGTCTCGCGGCGGCGTTCGCATTTTTCGCGCTGCTGTCGGTGAAATACGATTTTCAGGATTGTTTTTATCCGTCTCGCGAGCATCCGTTTTTCGTTTCGGGCCGGCTGATGCTGGGAATGTTGATCCCGTTCATGCTGCTGTTCGTGTGCGGCCTTGACCGGTTGATGAAAAAATTTCAGAGCAGCACGAAATTTCTGGTGCTGATCGCGCTGCTGGCGTTCATGCTCGCGTCGGAGATCACCATTGACTCGCCGATTTTCCCGAACGCCTACAACTGGTTTCATATGTAAAGAATCCTCCTGGTCGTCATGCTCATCCTCATTCTCAAATTTGAAAACTCACGAAGACGACGATGAGGACGAGCAAGCGAAGGAATTAAAACCACTTCCTCATTCTGAAATACAGATACGTCGCCACCGTGGACACGACCATGATGCCGCAGGCAATGGGATACGCGTGCGGTGTGTCTAGTTCCGGCATGTCCTTGAAGTTCATTCCATACCAGGTGCCGATCATCATCAGCGGCGTGGTGATGACCGTGATGAGCGTGAGGAGTTTCACCACTTCGCCGGTCTGGTTGGACGACATGTTGAGATACACCTGCAAAATGCCCGTGAGCGAATCGGTGTAGTTCTGCGCCAGTTCGCCGATGTGGAACAGCGCGTCATAAACGTCGCGGAAATACGGCACGAGCTGCGGACGCACCAGCTTGAATTCTCCCTGCGCGAACTTGGACAAGACTTCGCGCTGCGGCCCGATGATCTGGCGCAGATGCAGCACTTCTTTTTTGATCTGCAAAATCTGGTTCAACGTGTCCTTGCTCGGCTTTTGCAGCGCGAGCTGTTCCAGTTCCGCGATTTCCAGTCCGAGTTCGTCGAGCGCGGGCTTGTAATTGTCCACCAAGTTGTCAAGCAGCGAATGCGCCACGCGGTCGGGCGCGCGCGCGATGCCCATCGTGCCGTTGACGGCGCGCTCCACCACGGTCGAGACGCTGCGCAGCGGCAGTTGGTGGTAGGTGACGAGAAAATTTTTGCCGAGGAAAAAATCCAGCTCGCTCGTCGCAAAACAACCGTCCTTGCGGTCGAAATCCACCGCGTGAATCACCATGAACAGATACTGCGTGAATACGTCGCCTTCCTTCGGCGAATACTCCTCGACCTTCGGCGACGGGCTGGGCGTCATACAGTCTTCGATGGACAGCGGGTGAAAATGAAAGATCAACTCCAGCACCCCCCGCGTCTCCTCCGCCGTCGGCCTTTCCAGGTCCACCCAGAGAAACAGGTTCGTGTCCGCGAGCAGCGTGGGCATCAAAAAAATTTCGATGTCCTTGGTGTGCAGCTTGCCCTGCGTCGTGAATGCAAATGAGCGGATCATGTTGGTGATCTCCTGCCGTTTGCTCAAATGCTAGGCGCAACCGCGCTCAAGGCAAGTTTCGTTTGCTTCAGCTCACCGGCTTTCGCATTCCCGCCGCCGCCGGTTGCGGTCAAAAAAATTTTCATTTCACCCCTTGCGCTTTGCCCGGAGGAGCGTAGTGTGAAGCGGGCTGACATGGATGGGCGATGCGGTGAACCTCCACCGGTAAATCGTTCAGGCGATGCCAGCCCGTTTTTTTTTGGAGCGCGGATTGTCCCAATCCGCAGCGCGTGGACAGAGCGAACCCTCTTGAATTCACCGTTCACGTTCCCGTTGGCGGGGTGCTGCGGGTTGGGACAACTCGCGGTCCGTTTTGCTTCTTGGTTTTCACCCCGGTTTTGTGCTTCAATGTCCGCCGCCGTTTCTTATGGAAGACACCAATTCACTCATCAAACAGCGCCGCGAAAAACTCGACGCGCTGCGCGCCAAAGGCATTGACCCGTTCAAAAACAAGTTCACGCCCGGCATCGGCGCGGGCGAGGCGCGCGCGAAATTTGAAAGCGGCGAACTGGCCGAACACACCAAAGTCTCCGTCGCCGGCCGCATCACCGCGCACCGCGACATGGGCAAATCCATGTTCATTGACGTGCGCGACCAGAGCGGACGCATCCAGTGCTACGCGCAGAAAAACACGCTCGGCGATGATTTGTTCCACACGTTCACGCACCTGGACCTCGGCGATTTCATCGGCGCGACCGGCACGCTTTTTCGGACAAAGACAAACGAGCCGAGCGTCAAAATCGAATCCTTCACCATTCTCGCCAAAGCCTTGCGCCCGCCGCCCGCGAAATGGCACGGACTCGAAGACACCGAGATCCGCTACCGCCAGCGCTATCTCGACCTGATGGCGAATCCCGAGGTGAAGGACGTTTTTCTCAAGCGCAGCGAAATCATCCGCGAGATCCGGAATTTTCTGCACGCGCGCGGCTTTGTGGAAGTCGAGACGCCGATGATGCAGGCGATTCCCGGCGGCGCGGCGGCGCAACCTTTCAAGACCCATCACAACGCGCTCGGCTGCGATTTTTACCTGCGCATCGCGCTGGAACTTTATCTCAAGCGCCTGCTCGTCGGCGGCGTGGACAAAGTGTTCGAGATCGGCCGCAACTTCCGCAACGAAGGCCTCTCGCGCAAACACAATCCCGAATTCACGATGCTCGAAGCGTATCAGGCGTTCGGCGATTACGAGAGCATGATGGAACTCGTGGAATCAATGGTCAAACACGTCGCGCAAAAAGTTTTGGGAACTTTGAGCGTCAAGCGGTCGCGCCAAGCGAATGTAAAAAGCATAATTGATGAATTAATTCGACGACTTGAAGACCTGCAAAAAAATGCCGTTAATCTTTCGGCTGAACATGAAGTCCGCAAACTGGTTGCCAATGACCTTCGCAAAAATCTAGCGCCAATTGTTTCTCGTCTTTCTGAACTTCGCTTAAATCTCGTTGAAGATTCAATTGAAACAGATGGAGCAGAAATTAAAAAACTTCTGACGCAAGCCGAAATTCATGTTACGTCCGCCCTGGCAACCGCGCTTCCAATTGAAGACGAAGATGATTTTGGATCCGTGGAATCTATAATTTCTTTCACCAATAATTGGGATGATGGTTTTACAATCGTTAAAGACAGTTTGAAATTTGGTTTGAAGCGTTTGGAAGTTGAATTAACAAACCCTACCATTGAACTTGGTAATTGGAAGCGCGTTAAATACAAAGATTTGATTTGTGAAGTTGCCGGAAAAGATTGGTTTAATCTTGCGCCGTCGGGACGGCGCGAAAGAGGACATTTTCTCGGTGCAGAAATTACAAAAGATTACGCTGACTTTGAAGTAACTGGCGCTGTCTTTGAGAAATTGATTGAACCAACTTTAATTCAACCAACTTTTGTGACGCACTTGCCAAAAGAGCTTGTGCCGCTGGCAAAACTTTCTCCCGACGACCCAAGTTGCGTTGAAGTTTTTGAATGTTGCATCAACGGTCAGGAAATTTCACCCGGTTACACCGAGCAAAACGACCCGATTGAACAACGCGAGCGACTTGAGCATCAAGCTGGCGGTGAGCAACAGAAACTCGATGAGGATTTTTTAATTGCTCTCGAACATGGAATGCCTCCGGCTGGCGGAATTGGAATCGGAATTGACCGTCTTTGCATGATGTTGTTGGGACAAGAAAATATTCGTGACGTGATTTTGTTCCCGCAACTCAAGCCCAAATAAATTCGGAAGCTGACTAAAACCAAGTTGTTTATGACCGCTGAAGAATTAGAGATTGAACAAGAGAAAATTGATAACGAGGTTAAGATAATCGCGGAAGGATTGAATGCTGAAGCGGTTTATGATGGCGTAATCTCGCCAGAACATTATCTATTGAATCCAATGAAAACTTCATGGGTATTGAGAGAACCTCACGACTCTGGCGGCGATTACTGTTACAAAGAAGGAATAATTGATAGATTGGATAGAAACGACATTGGACGTAATAAATACTTCGATCCAATGAGATATTTGGAATATTCGTTGAAAAACAATCTGGTGCTTTACGACGATATTCCCGATTCAGACAAAGACGTTACAGTTTCAAAGTTGCTACTTCAGACTGCATTTACAAACATAAATAAAATCGTTGGTGGAGCCAGCGTCAATTGGGACATATTTCCGAATTATGTAGATAAGTTTAGCGGTTTAGTTAAAAGGCAATTAACAATCGCAAATCCGAAAATCATCATTGCATCTGGAACTATAGAATTCTTTAGAAAATATGACTATTTGACCAATGCTTCAGTTCATAACAAGAGTTACAAGGAATATTATGTCAACGAAGGTAAAATAATTTTGAATTGTTATCATTTGGGTCAGCGCACCATCAGCCAAGAAAATTTTTGCAATGATATAATAAATGCGTTGAAGGATGCGAAATTAAAAGGATTTCTAAACTAAACCGAAATGATCGAGCCGACACCGATTCAGCCCACGTTCGTCACGCATCTGCCCAAGGAACTCGTGCCGCTCGCCAAACTTTCGCCCGACGACCCGACGACCGTCGAAGTCTTCGAGTGCTGCATCAACGGCCAGGAAATCGCGCCCGCCTACACCGAGCAGAACGATCCCATCGAGCAGCGCGAACGCCTCGAACATCAGGCCGGCGGCGAGCAGCAAAAGCTGGACGAGGATTTTCTCGTCGCGCTCGAACACGGAATGCCGCCCGCCGGCGGCATGGGCATGGGAATTGACCGCCTGTGCATGATGCTCCTCGGCCAGGAAAGCATCCGCGACGTGATTTTGTTTCCGCAATTGAAACCAAAATAAAAAATGAAGCCGATTCGGATCACCGGCTATTGCGATGGCCGGATTGTTGCACGAAAACTGAAGCGCGAATTGGTGGAAAAAACAATCCGCTCGCCGGAACAAATCGTGCCGGACGCGGATGACCCGAACCGTCAAATCCACCAAAGCCGTTTTCGCGACGAAAAGGGCGTGGAAAAACTCCTGCGGATCGTCGTTGAAGAAAATGAGGATGAAATTGTCGCCGTGACAGTGTATCCTGTTTCGCAGTTCAAACGGTATTGGAAAGGCAAGCCATGAAACTGACATACGACAAAGAAACCGACACATTGCTGATCGTGCTGACAAAAAGAACGATTGACGAAACCGAGGAAATCCGCCCCGGCGTTCTGGCCGACCTCGATGAAACCGGCGCGCTCGTCAGCCTGGAAATTCTCAACGCCTCCAGCAAAGTGGATACTTTGAAAGAACTTCTTGCCAGCCACTTGCCGGTGGAACTGGAAATGGCGTGACGTGATTTTATTTCCGCAGTTAAAGCCGAAATAAAAAACAACTTTAACCGGCGGGTGGAGTTTGCTTTTGTGAACATGAAGATAATTACCGCCCTGCTGATGTTTGTGACGGCTGCGATTTCTGCCCGCTCCGAAGAACTCTTGTCTTCTAATGCAGTTGAGATGACTGCGTTGCGGAAGGCCGTGGATGATACCTACGCCTCCTACTACCATTCCACCAACGACGAAAGCGACAAGCTTTACAAGGCATGGAGGCAATCGGAGACGAAAAATTTGCCGCAAATACTTTTGCTCGCACAAAAAGAGCCTGAGTCGCAGACAGCATGTGAGGTGTTTTCTTGGATCACGATGACGGCAGCGGCGAATCGTGGACCATTTTTCACCAATCGGCTCCAGTCGCTGGATTTTCTCACGAGGTATCATTCAACGAACACAATATTAGGCCCGCTGTGCTGCTATCTGGGCCATGAATGGTCGTGGCAGTGGCGTCAACCGCCGGTTGCAGATTTTCTGAAGTCAGTGGTCAAAAACAATCCCGTCCGCGCCATCCGCGCCCAGGCGATTTTTGCACTTGGCTGCCTCTACGCCGACGAGTCCGAGGAGTTGGCGGACTTTGAGAATTGGAGTAAAGCCCCGTTTTACGCAAAAAATCTGACCACCAACGATATGGTTGAACTGCCGGCTTTCGGAGGTTCTCAACCGGCTGCGGCCAAAGCCGAACACGAATTCAACGAGATCATTACCAATTACTCCGACTGTCTGGATTTGCGTGAACTTCGCAGTCCGCAGGAGGAAGCGCCGCACTTGAAGAAACTGGCAGAAGAAAATTTATTCGCGCTGAAGCATCTTTCACTCGGCAACCCGGTTCCGGAAATCGAAGCCGAAGGCGTTGACGGCAAAAAATTCAAACTGAGCGATAGCCATGGAAAAATCTGTGTGCTCACTTTCTGGGCGTCGTGGTGTGGCCCATGCATGCAATTGGTGCCGGTGGAACGGGCGCTCGCCGAGCGGATGCACGAAAAATCTTTCGTCATGATCGGCGTCAACGGCGATGCGATTCTGCCGGATGCCAAACGCGTGATGGAGCGCGAGCAAATGACCTGGCCTTCGTTCTGGAATGGCAAAGAGGGACCGAAAGGGCCGATTGCCACCGCTTGGAATGTTCACGGATGGCCAACGGTTTTTTTCTTGGACGCCAAGGGCATCATCCGGTTCAAGTATGAGGGTTATGGCAGCGATTCGAGCAATGTGCTCAATGGATGCGTGGATGAACTGATGGAAAAACTGCAAGACAAAAAACCATGAATCCAGATTTTCTCGTCGCGCTCGAACACGGCATGCCGCCCGCCGGCGGCATGGGCATGGGCATTGACCGCTTGTGCATGATGCTCCTCGGCCAGGAAAGCATCCGCGACATGATCCTGTTCCCGCAATTGAAGCCGAAATGAGAATTGCATCCGGCTTGTCAGCGGAGCTAAATCGGGTTAATTTCAATTCATGCAAGCGAAAGCAATCGTCGGTGGCCGGCTCGTGAGCTTCAGGCTCTCGCCCGAACTCGCGCGCGCGCTTCGCGCCAACGCCGGCCGGACCATGACCGACGCGGAAGCGGTGGCCTGCGTGGAAAAGAAACGCCGTTCCCTCGCGCTGCGCCGCGCCAAGCCCTACCTTGAAAGTCGTCCTTGATACCTGCGTCCTCAAGCTCGCGACTTTGCCCAATCCGGTCAACCCGGCGGCTTTGATTGTGGAGCTTTGTCTGGCGCAAAAAATCTCCTTATGGGCTTCGCCCGCGATGATCGAGGAGTATCAGGAAGTCCTTGCCGAACATCCCGATTTGCTGCAACGAATCGTGTCCGCCGTTGAACCGTGCTATCCGCTGACGGAACTGGACGTCATCCGCCACAGGCCGGACAACCGATTTCTGGAATGTGCGCTGGCCGTGGCGGCGGATTTCATCATCACCGTCAACACGGCGCGTGGGCATTTCGATCAACGCGATTATCAAGGGGTGAAAGTGCTGACGCCCGGCGCGTTTGTAAATTTGCCCGCTGTGCAAAGGCTCGCGCAGAAATATTTCGGCGCGGTGTGAGGTTTTTCTCAAATTCAATCCCATGCTTACTGTAGCCGGACTTTCTAAATCATTTGGCGGGCGCGAACTGTTTGACGACGTTTCGTTGAACGTGATGGCGGGCGATCGCATCGCCATCGTCGGGCCGAACGGCGCGGGCAAATCCACGCTCATCAAAATTATTCTCGGCAAAGAGGAGCCGGATGCGGGCAGCGTGACGTTTATCCGCGGCACGCGCACCGGCTATCTGCCGCAGGAAAGCGAGCCGGCGGGCAACGAAACGGTTTTGGAGATCGCCGTGCCGCACGAGCACGAACATGACGGCCAGTTCGTCGCCAAGGCCAAGCAGGTCCTCAACAGCCTCGGTTTTAAGCTGACGGATTACGACCACCCGGCGCGCGAGATGTCCGGCGGCTGGATCATGCGCGCCCACCTCGCGCGGCTGCTCGCGGAAGAACCGGATTTGCTTTTGCTCGACGAGCCGACGAACCATCTCGACCTCGAAACGCTCATCTGGTTTCAGGATTACCTGAAATATTATCCCGGCGCGATTTTGCTCATCTCGCACGACCGCGAATTTTTGAACCAGCTTTGCACGCACATCGCGGAACTGCGCGCGTCAAAAATCATGCGCTACACCGGCAACTACGACGAGTATGTCGAGCAGCGCGCCGCCGCCGAGGCGACGTTGATCGCCACGGCGAAATCGCAGCAGCGCGAGATTGACCGGATGCAATTGTTCGTGGATCGCTTCCGCGCGAAGAACACAAAAGCCGCGCAGGCGCAGAGCAAAATGAAGCAGATCGAGCGCATCAAGGAAGACATGGTCGAGGTGCCCAGCGGGCCGGAGGCGACGATGGGCTTTCGTTTTCCGCAACCGCAACGCAGCGGCCAGCGCGTCGTCACGCTGGAGAAAATAAAATTCGGCTACGGTGAAAAATTGATCTACGACGGCATTGATCTGGAAGTGGAACGCGACCAACGCATCGTGCTCGTCGGCCCGAACGGCGCGGGAAAATCCACCTTGCTCAAGTTGCTCGCGGATGTTTTGCAGCCACAGGCCGGCGTGCGCAAGCTCGGTCACAACGCCAAGCACGGTTACTTCGCGCAGCATCGCGCGGCGATGTTGAATCCGAAGCACACGGTTTTTCAGGAGGCGCTCGACACACCGCAACGCATCACCGAGCAGGCCGTCCGCACGGTGCTGGGCAGTTTTCTGTTTCGCGGCGACGACATTTACAAACCGGTGAGCGTGTTGAGCGGGGGCGAAAAAAGCCGGCTTGCCCTGGTGAAACTGCTCCTCGACCCGCCGAACCTCCTGCTGATGGACGAGCCGACGACGCATCTCGATCTGGCGAGTGTGGACGCGCTGATCATCGCGTTGAAACAATTTCAAGGCACGCTGGTGTTCATCAGCCACGACGTGCATTTCATTCGCGCGTTGTCCACGCATGTCGTGCGCGTTGAGGCGGGGCAGCTCCGGCATTTCGGCGGCGGCTACCAGTATTACCTGGACAAGACGGCGCAGTCGGCGCGTGCGGCGCTGACGAGTTCGAGTCAGGCGATTCAATCAATGCAAAAAATTTCTGAACCGCAAGTTGACCGCAAAGAACAGAAGCGGATGGAGGCGGAGCAGCGCCAGGCGCGTTCGCAGAAAAAGCAGGGAATCCAGAAGCGCATTGCCGCTCTGGAAAAAGAAATCGCCGGCCTCGAAGCGCAGGAACGCGATCTGGCGGCGGAACTGGAAAAGCCCGAAACCTACCATTCCGGCGGACGCGCCACGCAGGTCAACCGCGAGCTGCTGCACGTTTCCGACCGGCTGCCGGAAGTGACGGCTCAATGGGAGGCGGCGGCGCGGGAACTGGAACTGTTTGAAGCGGCGTCAGCGGCGGAATAATCATCACAGCCAGCTTTTCAGCCGCTCGCGCAAAATGCCACGGGCGCGATAAAGTCTTGATTCCACAGCCTTCGGTGTCGTTTCCAAAATCGCTGCGGCCTTGGCGATGCTGCGTTCCTCCCATTCACAGAGCACAATCGCCTCGCGCAAATCCTCCGGCAAATTTCCGACGGCGGCGCGCACGGTGGCGGCGCGTTCGTTGGCGAGGGCCGCTTCTTTGGGCGTGGGTGAATTTGCGGGCAGCGTGCTGCCGAGAGATTGCCCGGTCTCGGGATTTTCCGCATCCAGCGAAAGATTCGGATGCCGCGAGCGCCAGCGGAAATGGTTCCGCGCCAGATTTGCTGCGATGGTGAACAGCCAGGTGGAAAATCTCTGCTCCACGCGGAAGGTGCCGTGCGATTTGAAAACGCGGACAAAAGTTTCCTGTGCGAGATCGTTGGCGTCGTCCTCGTTGCCGGTCATGCGGCAGAGAAAATGAAAGAGCGGCGTGGCGTGACGCTCCATCAAGCTGTTGAGCGCGGCATCGTGGCCGGCCTGCAGCCGTTCCATGTCGGCCCGGTCAAGGGCGTCCGGCGAAGGCTGGGCGTCAGTGCTGATGCTCATGGCCGGCGTCGCCCGACATGGACTGTTCCATCAGTTCGTTGGCGCCCAGCGTGAGCCGTTTCATCTCGGCAAGATAGCGGCCGCCCTGTTCCGGCGGCATCGCCTGGCTGACGGTGATGAAATGCCGGAGCATCTGCGCCTGGCATTGCGCGCGGAGTTCGCCGAGTTCGGTCAATTTGACTCGGGCGTCGGCGGTGACATTTGTTCCGCCGGCCAGCGCGGACTGCAGTTCCGTTTTCTTGGCGGCAATCCTGGCGCACATTTCGGCGCACTGCGGCAGGTAGCTTTCATGGAGCTGCCGGACACGCTGCATTTCCGCGTCGCTCAAATGAAATTCATCGCGCAGCCAGCTCAAATCATCCGCCGGTCTGGCGCAGCATAACTCGGCGGCGCGCTGGCTGACGAAATAGGAGCCGGCGAAAACCGCCACGCCCAGCGCCAGTGCGCCAAACAGGATGACGAGCGAACGGTTCATGTTCAACGCAGCGTTGCGGGGGCGACCTCCGCAAGATAGCGCGCTTGCGCTTCATGCCGCGCGGATTGCGAACCTTCGCGCACACCCAGCAAGATGCCGGCAAACAGCAGCACGGCGGCGGTCGCGAAGGCCAGCCGCGGACGCAGCACCCAGGCGGCGAGCGCGTCAAGCCACGATGCCGACCGCGCGGGCGCTTCCGCGTTTTCAATGCGCCGCCAGACATTTTGCTGGAAGCGCGGGGGCAGGGCAGGCGACACGCGCGCTTCGCGCAGGAGCGCGCTGATCTGCGGGTCGTCGGGATGGATGTCGTTTTTATTCATAGGCTGACAGGCGGCGGATTTTTAGCCGCCGCCCGTAGTTTAGCATTTTTATTGTGCCGGGACAACCCGGTTGATGATGGACACGGTTACTTCAGTGACGCCATTTTCATGCAGCCCGGCATGGTCGTGTGGGAGCTGCATTCAGCCACGGCTTTCGGGCTGCCGGTCATGGTTTTTTGGCATACCAGCGCCGGATTGACGTCGTTGTTCACACCCTTGACAGTCTTAATTTGGCTGGCTTGGGCGCGCGGCGAGAGCAGGGGTTCAGCGGCAAAAGACGTGACGGCAAACGCGGCAACAACCGCACCGAGGAGGAGGACTTGAGTTTTCATTTTTAATTTCTTTTTGTTCAGGCATCGCTTGATTGCGATGCCAGTGCTGGTAATACCCCGACAAATCGAAAACCCCTCAAATAACAATCCTGACCTGGGAATCGATCTGCCAGCCGGGACTGGAAAAATTTCCGCGTGATTTCGCCGGGAGCGGTGTAAAATAGGCAGCAGTGTCCAAGTTGGGCGCTCAATTTACAAATTGAACCGATAAAACCAAACCAGTCAACGCACCGATATGATTATGAAAATATTGAATTCCATTTCAGCCGTTCTTTTGATGGCGGCGGCCATGTGCCTTTCTTTCAGCACCCGCGCGGCTGACACGAATTTGGCCGGCACCACCAGCACCAATTCGGTGGCGGCGCCCAAGCCCGTTCCGTATCCGCTCGACATATGCATCGTCTCCGGCGACAAGCTGGGCGGCGACATGGGACCACCCATCGTGTTCATCTACCAGGACAAGGCGAAGGGCATTAACCAGGAGATCAAATTTTGCTGCCCGATGTGCAAACCGAAGTTTCTGGCCGACCCGGACAAATACATGAAGCTCATCCACGAGGCCGAGGCAAAGGCCAAAGCCAAATCCAAGAACACCAAAAATTGACAGGCATAAGCCAAAAACGGGTTGGGTGAAAATGCCGGGCCATATCACAGTCAAAGTAATGAAACTGGCGTTAGCCATTATTTGCAGCCTCATGCTGGCGGGAGTCCCGTTCCTGTCCGCACAAACGGCGTCAGCGGCGTGCCGCGCGAAGGCACCGGTTCCCGTGTGCTGCCAGCACGGCGGCAAGATGCCGTGTTGCGCGGCGAACCCGGTGCCGAATTCACAGCCCTCACCAGCGGTTCCGGCACCAGCCGCCGGCCAAAACCAGCTTTCTTTTCTCGCAGCCAATGTCGTGGCCTGGGTTTTGCCCGAGGCTGCAAGTTCACAAGTTTCATTCGTCGTTCCCGTCTCACTGATGACGAAGGCGAGTCCGCTTTTCGCGCGGAACTGCGCCTGGCTCATCTGATTTTTCTCCTTCCACGCCTGTAGTGTGCCCATCGCGGGCGCGCTGCTCCCCCATTTTTCTGTTTCCGTGGATTTGTTGTGTCCGTGAATTGTGTGTCGTTGTGAATTTATGAAGTCAGTTGCCATTTTAAGTGTGTTCGCCGCCGGCGGATTGTTGTTTGCCGGCTGCCGGGGTATTCCCGCGCCGGGCGAAAAACAGGCGCGCCACGATCTCGGTGCGGTGACGAAACAATTTCATTCCGGCAATCGCGCAGTGGCTTTGCCGGAACTGACGCCGGATTCAAGCTTGAGTAATTTCGTCGCGTTCGCGCTGTTGAATTCGCCGACCGTCGAAACGGCATTCCACGACTGGTCGGACTCGGTCGAGAACATCACGGTCGCCCGTTCGCTGCCGGACCCGCAAATCACGTTTCAATCGGACATCATGGACATTGTGAAAACCGTTATGCCCGGCTTCATGCAGGAATTTCCCGGCCCCGGCAAGCTCAAGGCGCGCGCCCGTGTGGCGGCGGCGGAAAGCCGGGGCAAATACTTCGCGTTTGAAAGTGCGGTGTTGCAGGCGGCTTTCAACCTTAAGCGCGCCTATTTTCAACTGGGTTTGCTGCAAGAACAGCTCCGGCTCAAGCATGAAACGCTCTCACTGCTGGAAAATCAGGAGCGGGTTTTGCGCGCGCAAAACGCAACGGGCGCGGCGTCGTTGCCGGAACTGCTGCGCGTCCAAAGCGAACGGGATCGTGTTCGCAATGAAATCGCCAACCTCGAAGATTCACACCGTCCGCTGCTGGAGAATTTCAAGGCCGCGCTGGGCTTGACGCCGGAACAATCCGCTCTGCCGGTGCCCGCACATTTTGAAACCGGCGGTGACAACCCGGACGCGGATGAACTGTTGCGTTCCGCCTTTGCGCGCAATCCGCAACTCAAGGCGATGGAGTCCGACGTGCGTTCCGCCGAAGCCGGGATTAGTGTTGCCTACAAATCGCGCGTGCCGGATTTCAGTCTTGGCTTGATGGCCGATGTCAAAGCGTCGCCGACGATGTTCCGTCCGTTGGCGGGCATGACCCTGCCCATCTGGCGCGATAAAACTGCCGCTGAAATCGCGCAGGCCAAAGCGAACGAACTGGCGGCAAAATCGCGGCTGAAGTCGGCGCAAATTGATCTCGCCGTGAACTTCGCGAAGAAATCATTCGCTTATCGTGAAACCAGCCGCAACCTCGCTCTGATCGAAGACAAGCTCCTGTCTCAAGCCCGCCAATTTGTCGAAACCATTCGCGCCGGTTACCGCACCGGCATGGTGGATTTTTCCGCTATGACCGGCGCGGAACGGATGCTCCTGGATTTGCAGCTCGAAGCCGCTGAAGTCCGCACGGCGCGCGAAATTGCGCTCGCCGATTTGTCTCTCATGGTCGCCGGCGTTCCGCCGGTGAACGCACCGTTTTTAACAAACACTCAACCTTGAAATGATTATGAACTCAAAACTGAAAATGATTTTAACCGGAACGCTGCTTGTCGCGGCGATCGGCTTGGTCGCTTTTGTCACCAGTTGCTCGCGTCAGCCGGCAGCTTCGTCCGAGAAAACACTCTACACCTGCGGCATGCATCCGCAGATCATCC
>DATCBW010000253.1:0-7899 GCA_036511615.1 Verrucomicrobiia bacterium
CAACCACGGCATTGATGCCGTCAACGACAACGGCATGGGACCAGAGCGGCACGCACAGCGCCGTGGCCAGCATTGGGATGAACCGGAAAAATGTCATCGAATTTTCAGCATGGTAACAATCGCCTCCGCGCGGTCAAGCGCGGTCAGGGTTTGCGGTTGGAAAGCCACCACATCACGGCGGCCAGAATTCCGCCAAACACCAGCCCAACCGCAATCGCCCAGCTTAAGATGAGCCGCTGCTTGCGGAAATAACTTCTGCCGCCCTGGCCGGGCAGCAGGTAAAACCGCTCGCGCGACTTGTTTTTTTTGCCGAAGAACACGCGGACTTCTACCAGATTCCCGGTGCCGCCACAAGCCGCGCGCTTGCGGAGCCGGGCGTGGTTCCGCTAATGTTTGTCCGTGCAACTCGAAGATCATCTTGGCGACATCATCCGCAAGGCCCGCGCGATCAACAGTATTTCCGCTTCCACCGCGGCCAACGCGGCGGGCATTTCCGAAAACGAACTGTCCGCGCTGGAAGCCTCCGGCCAGTCCGCGAAAAAAGTGAATTTTGCCGCGCTGGGAAAAATTGCCGGCCTCCAACCGCAAAAGCTCGCAGCCATCGCCAACGGCTGGCTGCCGGCGAAAAAGGATTTGTCCGCCTGGCGCGAACTTCGGGTGATCACCACCATTGACACGGACGGCCTCTCCGTGAACTGCTATCTCGTCTGGGACGAAGTCCAGCGCGACGCCGCGCTGTTCGACACCGGCCTAGACGCGAAGCCGATTCTCGATCTCATCGCGACGGAAGACTTGACGCTCCGGCACATTTTCATCACGCACTCGCACTACGACCACGTCGAAGCGCTGCCGAAGTTGCGCGCGGTGTTTCCCAAAGTGCGGCTGCACAGCGGCTCCAAAAGCGCGCCCGTGGATCAGCGCAACAAGACGGCGGAAATCGTCCACCTCGGCGGGCTGCGCGTCACGCATCGCGAAACGCCCGGCCACGCGGACGACGGCGTGACTTACCTCATCGGCAACTGGCAGGAGGACGCGCCGCACATCGCGGTGGTGGGCGACACGATTTTCGCCGGCTCAATGGGCAACGGAAACGGCCAGTGGGAACTGGCGCGGCGAACAATTCGCGAGCAGATTTTATCCCTGCCGCCGGAAACTTTAATTTGCCCCGGCCACGGCCCGCTGACGACGGTGGCCGAGGAAAAGGAACACAATCCCTTCTTTTGATTGCGTTTGCAAATTTCCCAACCGGATTGAAATTCAAACCGCTTGAAACGACTCGGAAAAAACCAAGGCGGCTATCACGGCGAGACCATTGACATCCGCGCCGTGCTGCACGCGGTCGAAGCCGCAGCGCAACTACACGGCTGGGCTTCGGAAATTTTTCACGAGCACGGCGGATTCAAGTGGTTCGCCTTGCAACGCACTTGTCACGCCGAAGTGCAACGAAGGCGGATCTATATTTCCGCCGGCATCCACGGCGATGAACCTGCCGCGCCGCTCGCGGCGTTGAAATTGATTCAAAAAAATTGCTGGCCGGAGAACGCGGAATTTTTTTTGCTGCCGTGTTTGAATCCCGTTGGCTTCACATTGAACCGGCGCGGGAACGCCGACAGCATTGATCTCAACCGCGATTATCGGAATCCAAAGGCCGCCGAAACCCGCGCGCACATCGCATGGCTGGAGCGCCAGCCGTCATTTGATTTGTATCTCTGCCTGCACGAGGATTGGGAATCGCACGGATTTTATCTCTACGAGCAAAATCCCGACGCGCGCCCGGCGCTTGCGGAAAAAATCATCGCGGCGGTTCAACCAGTTTGTCCGATTGACCTGTCGGAAATCATTGAAGGCCGTGCGGCGCACAATGGAATTGTCCGGCCCAACATCCAGCCGCACGAACGGCCCGACTGGCCGGAGGCGTTTTATCTCATCACGCAAAAAGCGCGGCTGGGCTGCACGCTCGAAGCGCCGTCGGATTTTCCGCTCACCACCCGCGTCAATGCGCTCGTCGCGGCGGTTAATGCGGCGATAATTCTTTGATCGGATGCGCGAATGGCAAGACCACTTTCCAAATTTTATCCGTGTTCATCATCCAATCCCCGGTTAAATTTTCACCCGTGCTGCCACACAAACAAATTGAATTGAAACTGCAAGCTGCCGTGCGCGCGGCGCTGCCGGATGCCGATGTGGCTTCCGTCCTGGTTCGCCCGTGTCCCGATCCGAAGTTCGGCGATTACCAGAGCAACGCGCTCATGTCGCTCGCCAAGGTGCGGAAACTGAATCCGCGCCAGCTTGCCGCCGATGTGCTGGCGAAACTGGACGTTTCCGACATTTGCGAAAAAGTGGAAATCGCCGGCGCGGGCTTCCTGAATTTCCGGCTGAAAAATTCCGTTCTCACGCAAACTTTGGAATCTGCCGCGCGCGGCGAGCATTTGTTTTTCGCCAAAGCGACGCAGCCGAAAACAGTAGTCATTGATTTCAGTTCGCCGAACGTCGCCAAGCCGATGCACGTCGGCCACATCCGCTCCACCGGCATCGGCGACGCGCTCCAGCGCACGCTGCGGCTCCTCGGCCACACGGTCATCACCGACAATCACATTGGCGACTGGGGCACGCAGTTTGGAAAGCTGATTGTTGGTTGGAAACGTGAAATAACAAGAGACAGAATTACGTTTCTTGAACGTATTCATTCCGATCCTTTTGGTGAAATGGAGCGCCTTTACAAGGTTATCAATACAGAATGCGTGACGATTCCCGAACGACTTGAGGAAGCCAGACAAGAGTTAGTAAAATTACAAGCTTACGACGCAGTGAACTTCGACATTTGGCGTAGTTTGGTTGTTATCTCTCAATCCCAATTCGATAAGATTTATGGCCGACTTAATGTGAAGTTTGATCGCGCTTACGGTGAGAGCCACTACAATCCCATGCTTGGCGAAGTGGTCAACGATTTGCTCCAGCACGGTGTCGCCCGCGAAAGTGAAGGCGCGGTCGGCGTGTTCAGCGACGGCTCGTTGCTGCCGAAAGAAGACCCGTTTCTCGTTCACCGCGATGGCGAATGGATTGCCGATCCCGCGCTCGTCCGCAAGAGCGATGGCGGCTTCAATTACATGACCACGGATCTGGCTACAATTGATTACCGGCTCAAAAGGTGGTCACCGGATGAAATCATTTACGTCGTGGACGACCGGCAGGGACCGCATTTCAAAAAACTGTTTTTGATCTTCGAGCGCTGGCAGCCGGACGCCGTCAAAAAAGTCAAGCTCCTCCACGTCGGCTTTGGAAAAATCCTCGGCGAGGATGGCAAGCCGTTCAAGACGCGCTCCGGCGACACCGTGAAACTCGGCAATTTGCTGGACGAGGCGGAAGAGCGCGCGTTGAAAATTGTTTCTGAAAAAAACCCTGATCTGTCTGACGCGCAAAAAAAAGAAATCGCCCGAGTCATCGGCCTTGGCGCGGTGAAATATGCCGACCTGCTGCCGAACCGTCAGAGCGATTACATTTTTAGCTGGGACAAAATGCTCGCGCTGCAAGGCAACACCGCGCCGTATCTGCAATATGCCTGCGCACGAATCCACAGTATTTTTAGAAAGGCGGCGGAACAATTCCCAGTCCATGAACTGCCGCCCTCCGTCCGGCTGGTCGCCAATGAAGAGGTGGCGCTGGCGAAACATTTGCTCAACTTTGGCCTCACGTTGGATGCCGTTGCCGAAGAATTACGCCCAAACTATCTTTGTAATTATCTCTTTGAACTCGCGGGCAAATTCACAAGTTTCTATGAAAACTGCCCGGTGCTAAAGGCCGGAACCGATGAGACACGCGGTTCGCGCAGATGGCTTTGCGTCTTGACGGGGCGCGTTTTGGAAAAGGGACTGAAAACGCTCGGCATTGAAACCGTGGAGCAGATGTAAATTTCTCGCGCCGCTTTCGCGGCTCTGCCATCATGCGCCGAATGACGCGAACCGAAAAACTTCTGGCGGAACTCGTCGCGCTGCCCAGCGTGAATCCCGCTTTTTTGCCGCCGCGCCATCGGCACGCGGGTGAAAAGCACGTCGCGGACTTTCTCGCCGCCACGGCTGCACACGCTGGTCTGGAAGTGGAATTTCAAAAGGTTTTGCCGGGCCGTTCCAACCTCATCGCGCGACTGCTGCCGAAAAATCAAATCAAACGAACCATCCTGCTTGCGCCGCATCTGGACACGGTTGGCGCGGACGATTCGCAGTTCATCCCCCGGCGCAAAAACGGACGGCTGCACGGTCGCGGCGCGTGCGACACCAAAGGTTCCGCCGCCGCGATGCTCGCCGCGCTGTGCGAGCTGGCGGGCGAAAAATCGCGTCCGCAGGAAACGGAGATTGTTTTTGCGGGTTTGATTGACGAGGAAAATGCGCAGGCCGGTTCACGGGCGCTGGCGGCGGGCGGCTTCAAGGCGCATCTGGCCATTGTCGGCGAGCCGACCCAATTGCGGGTCGTCACGGCGCACAAAGGATGCCTGTGGCTGCAACTCGAAACGCGCGGCAAGGCGGCGCACGGCGCGACGCCGCAGCTCGGCAAAAATGCGGTTCACGCCATGGCGCGTGTCGTTGAAGTTTTGGAAACGAATTACGCGGCGCAGTTGAAACGGAGAAAACACCGGCTGCTCGGCGCGGGCACGGTGAACGTCGGCACCATTCGCGGCGGCGAGCAGCCGAACATCGTGCCGAACCGCTGCACCATTTCGATTGACCGCCGCACGCTGCCGGGTGAAACGGCAACCGGTGTCCGCCGCGAAATTAATTTGCTGCTGGCGGTGAACAAATTGTCCGCGAAAATTTCCAGCGCCAAGCTTGCGCCCGCGCTGCCGCTGGAGACGGATTCCAGCCTGCCGCTCGTCCAGAGCTTTTTGCGCGCGGCAAAACAGAAACGTCCGGCGGGCGTGGATTATTTTTGCGACGCGGCGGTGCTGTCGGCGGGCGGGATTCCCAGCGTGGTGTTCGGGCCGGGCGACATCGCGCAGGCGCACACGGCGGACGAGTGGATTTCACTGGCGGAGCTGGAGCGCGGAAAGAATCTGCTTTTGCGCTTTTTGAATTCGCTTTCCTGAACTAGCCCGCTTTTGTATTGTCCAACGCTCATGTCCGCAGAAAAAATTGCCACGCCGCCCGCCGCCACGGAAAAACATCACGTCACGTTTTTCCGGCAGAGCGGCTGGATGATGATGGCGTCCACGGCGAGCGGTGCGCTGATGTATTGCGTGCATCCGATCGTCTCGCGCGGCCTGCCAAAGGAGGAATACGGCGTGTTCACGACACTTCTGCAGGTGGTGACGATGATGAGCATTCCGGCAGGCGGTTTGCAGCCGGTCATCGCGCAGCAGCAGGCGGCGGCGGTCACCGACGGGCAGCATCAAGTCGTTGCCAGCGAATTTCGCGCGGTGGGCAAGGTGATTTTTTTTGCGTGGCTGGTCTCGACGCTGGTGGCGGCCGCCTGCTGGCCGCAAATCATCGCCGCGATGAAAATCCAAAATCCCTGGGCGGTGCCGGTCACGGCCGGCATCGGCCTGTTGGCGATGTGGATGCCGCTGGCCATGGGAATTTTGCAGGGGCGGCAGAATTTTTTGTGGCTGGGCTGGACGAGCATTCTCAACGGCGTCGGACGCCTGGGTTTGATTTGCCTCGTCATCCTGGTTTTTCACGGCTGGGCGACGGGAGCGATGAGCGCGGTGCTTTGCGGTATGGCGCTGTTGATTCTTGTCGGCGGCTGGCAGATCCGCGACGTCTGGAAAATTGAGACGACGCAGGTCGAATGGAAAAACTGGCTGAAACGCTTGATTCCGCTGACGCTTGGGCTGGGCGCAGCGCAATTCATGTTGAGTGCGGACATGATTTTCACGCAAAAATATTTTCCGGCGGATCAAACGGGATTTTACGCGGCGGCGGGGATGATCGGCCGCGCGCTGGTTTTTTTCACGCAGCCACTGACCACAGTGATGTTTCCGAAACTGGCGCGGAGCGCGGCGACCGGAGAAAAGTCGCACGCTTTGGTGCTGGCGCTGGGCGCGACGGTTTTCGCGGGTGCCTGCGCGGCGGTCGCCTGCTCCATTCTGCCGTGGCTGCCGTTGCGGATCATTTACGACAAAAGCTATCTGGTCGCTGCACCGCTCGTGCCGTGGTTTGCCTGGTGCATGTTGCCGCTGACGCTTTCCTTCGTGTTTGTCAACAGCCTGATGGCGCGTTCAAAATTTTCCGCCGTGCCGTGGCTGGTGCTGGTGGCGGTTGGCTACGCCGTCGCGCTGTCCATGGTCGGGCACCACTTTGGAAATTCCACCAACACGCTGTCCGGTTTCCGCGCAATGATTCAGACGCTGGGTGTCTTCAATTTGATTTTGCTGGGCGTCTGCGCGTGGTTCACCTGGGGCAGGAAATCCGCGTCTGGAAATTAAGTTTTTTTCTCCGGTGCGGCCAGCGGCTGCGGCGCACGCAGCAGCTTTCCATAAACCCAGCCTTCCAGCGGCCGCAGCCGCTTGAGCCATTTATAGAGCGGCGAGTAAATCAGCCGCACCCGCACCACGGACAAAAACATCGCCAGCGAATTTCGGAACAACGAGGTCGTCACCTTTGAGCCGACAATGTCCGTCCATTGAATCGGCACTTCCTCGATGCGGAAGCCCGCGCGTTTGAGCGACACCAGCAGGTTCACGTCAAATGCCAGGTCCGCGATGCGCAGCGACGGATGGATTTTTTCCGCCGCCGCGCGGCGCATGAGTTTGCAAGGGCATTGTGTATCCTTGATGTGCATCCAGAACAGCAGTTCCACGATGAGATGAAAACACCGGCTTACGACCTGCCGGAACTTCGGCTGCGCCTTGAGCAGCACGCTTCCGGGCAGCCAGCGCGAACCGATGACGCAATCCGCCTTTTCCAAATGCGGGAGCAGTTGCAGCACCGCCGACGGTGCGGTCGCGCCGTCCGCATCCACATAACCAATGATGTCTGCCTGGCCCGCGAGCTTGAGTCCCTCGATGAGCGCGCCGCCCTTGCCGATGGGCGCGGGAAAATCCAGCCAGCCGACGCACGGAAAATCTTTCGCCACGCGCTGCACCACGCCGAGCGTGTTGTCGCGGCAGCCGTTGAGGACGACCACCAGTTGAAACTTGCCGGAATAATTCCGCCCGAAAAAATCCGCGTAATCACGCAGCACCGGTTCGATGCGCGCTTCTTCGTTGTAGGCCGGGATGAGAGCCAGCAGGCTGGGTTCGGGCACGCGGATTCAGTAGCAGAAACACGCCGCATAATCAATCTTGGGAAACGGTCGGCGCAAGATCACGGAGTCACCTGCGCACAACAACAACGGTCAAAACAACATCATTTGGCCGGAGGTGGCTTGAGCGCGCGCAAGTCCGCGAGCTGCTCCGGCAAAAGAAAATTCAACCCGACCTCAAACGAGGCGTTCATCCAGCCGAAACCTTCGGGCGCGATGTAGGAAAATTTCGTGCCGACGTTGCCGTATTCCACGAACACGTCGTGCGAGCCGGTGACGACGTTGTATTTTTCCGGGATCACGCCGTTGTAATCGTGCGCGTTTTTGGCGATGCAATAAAGCCAGCGATACGCGAGCCGTCCGGCGTCGGCATCAAGGCCGTAATTTTTGAAACCCTGCCAGGCGAGCATCTGGTGCGGCGCCCACCCGTAAGGATAATCCCATTGGCGAGCGTCGTGGGTGCGCGCGGATGCGACGGATTCCTCCGCTGTCGCCGAAAGGCCGGTGTTTTGTTCCAGTTTTTCACGGGCAAACGCAGCGATTCGTTTTGCTTGCTTCATTTCCTCCGGATTATTGGTGTCCAGCATTTTTGCCCAGAGCGGCCACAAGCCGGTGGCGCTGATGTAAGTCGAACGCTGGTGATTGACGAAATCGTAGTCGAAGAAA
>DATCBW010000254.1:0-9151 GCA_036511615.1 Verrucomicrobiia bacterium
GCTCGTGACGAAATGGCTTTCCGGCGCGGTCTTTTCCCTGTCGCTGGTGATTGCGCTGGGGGTTTTTGGAATTTTATGCGCGCGGCTTTGGTTTCCGTGGGGCGGCTTGTTTGTGTGGGACCCGGAAGATCAAATCTTCAGCGTGTTCGACGCGGGCACCGGACTGGAGCGTTACGCGGCGGCGATGCTGCTGATGCTTGCCGAGGCATTTTCGATCATGGGCGTGGCGTTCATGTTTTCCTGCTTCAACGTCAAGCCGGCCGCCGCCACGATTCTTGCGCTCTCCGTGTTGCTGACGGATTTCATCTGCTACCACATACCTTATTTTCAAGACTACCAGCCCTGCTTTTTCACCTACCACGCGCGGGTCTGGGTCTGCGTGCTGCGGGAACACGTCTCGTGGTGGAGAATCTGGCAGTCTTTGAGCATTCTCGCCGGCCTCAACCTCACGTTTCTCGTCGTCGGCTGCGCCGCGTTTCAGGTGCGCGACATCAAGTCCTGAACGCAGACGGCGCACAGTTGGAAACCAGGTTTGGGGCTGAAACGAATGCACACGTGGAGCGTGCTACAGGTGAAGGGTTCGTTCCAAGATTGATTTTTTGGCCGGGTTGGCCAGTGGTTAGCCGCTGATGATGTAGATTGAGTATGTAACTGTCCAACTACATTTGTTACCAGATGCATCTGTTTCCGTATAAGTGATGTAAAATACATACGCGCCCGGTGTTGGATTTCCCTTGAGAAGAGTGTAGTTATAAGGATCATCAGGAGGCCCATGAAGACTCAACACCGAGGTATTAGCCGGCGTTGATCCACTTACAACGTAGGTGCCACCCGTCCGATATTCGCCGATATTTACACCGTCTTTTATGTCCGAGACTTTTACGGTTATAGGATAAGTAGCGTAGTCATGGGGACAGTCAAAAACTCTCCCAATGAGAACCAACATATCTTTGATAAGATTCTCATTACCTCCTCCGGCATCCGGTTTTATTTTGGATTGATGAGCAACAAAAGGAGAAGCAGTGATTGGAAAATCACTCGAACTGGTGGAACCGGCAACGTAAGCGTTTTCAAAGTCAATGGCAATGGCATTGCCTTGATCCGCGCCGGAGCCACCCAAGTAGGTGGAAAAATAAAGCTGGCCATCGGATGTCAAAGTGGAAACAAAGGCGTCGCTCCCGCCGGCGAGTCCGGCATAGACGCTGGCGGGATTGGTGGGACTGGCGGCCAGCGCATTGATGGTGTTGCCGACGATACCGGCGACGTTCCAGTCAATGCCGCCGTCCGTGCTTTTCATCACGCCCAGGTCGGTGCCCAGATAAATTGTCGGCGGAGCCGCCGCCGCGCTGTTGGTCTGGAGCAGGCGATAAAATCCCTGCGCACCGGACATGGGAACGGTGACGACAAGCTTGCCGCCGTTCGTCGCCGGTGAAAGCAGGACGGTTTTCCAGTTGACAGGATTGAGCGACGGCGTGGATTGCAGGACGTAGCCGCCAAATGAAGCGGGCCATGAGACGTTGTCATTGTTTCCCGAACTGGCAATTGTCATGGCCGGAGCCGACGGCGGGGCAACGGCCAGCGCGGTGATCAAGTTGTCTTGAGCAACCGGCGACCAGTTGACGCCGCCATTGGTGCTGGCGTCCAAAGTGGCGACTCCGCCGAAATTGACCACGGCATAAATCGAAGAACCGGCGGGCCAGGCAGCAAGGATCGGGACGGAGCCGCTCGCCAGCCCGCCGCCGAGGACGTTCCAGTTTGTGCCGCCGTTGGCGCTCTTGAACAGGCTCAAGTTGGCACCGGAAGATAAAGCGCCGGCATAGACGTTGGAAGAATTTTGCGGGTCAACGACCAGCGCCTGAACATTCAGATTGGTCAGGCCCGTGTTGAAGGCGTTCCAACTGTTCCCGCCATTGGCGCTTTTATAGACGCCAGAGGAAGAAGTTCCAAGGTAAAGCGTCGTTGGCGTGACCGGGTCAACGGCCACGGCTTGAATAGTTGGCAGGCCCGTGGCGGCAGACGTCCAACTGGCCGCACTATTGGTCGTCTTGAAGACGGTGCCGGCGAGACCGACATAGAGAGTGCCGGAATGCTGCGGGTCAAGGGCGAGGAGATTGCGATGCGAACTGACAGGCGCGAATGTGGCGGATTCCAGACCGCTGCTCGCGGAAGTCCAATCCGCGCCGCCGTCCGTGCTTTTGAAAACGCCCGCCAAAGAGCCAACCCCAACGAGGGCGTAGATGACCGATGGATTTGAAGGATCAACTTGAATCGAAAAAATGTTTCCACTGGTCATCCCGGAATTGCTGGAGTTCCATGTGTTCGCGCCGTCTGTGGATTTGAACAAACCCTGAAAACCGGCGGGCTGGACGGCTTGGAGCAGCGGAAAGTTGGGCGAGTCGGTAACACCGGTGACGGCGACGGCTCCGTCTTCCGGGCGAACCGCGATGCCGTTAACCTGGTCGCCGCCGCCGCCGCCGAGGTAGGTGGAATAAATCAGGTTGGTGCCGGTGGAATCCAATGCCGCGACAAACCCATCGCCGCTGCCGGTGCCATCAATGCCGCCAAAAGAAGGTTGGAAGGCATTGGTCGTCGGCAAGCCGCCTTGCGAGTCGTTGCCGGCGAAATAGACATTGTCGTTGAAATCAATGCCGATGGCCCGGCCGTAGTCACCATTTTTGCCGCCGAAATAAGTTGAATAAACCAGATTGCCGGACGGATCGAACTTGGTGACAAAAGCGGCGTCATACACGCCATAAATCGAGGTGGCATTGGTCGGTTGAAAAGCGTTAAGAACCGGAAAATTGGTCGAGTAAGTCCAGCCGGTGACATCGGCATTGCCGTCAAAATCCACGGCAATCGCTCCGCCGTAATTGCCCGCGAGGGAAACTGATGTTAAAAAGCTCAACGAACTGGCCGCAACATTGTCTTCAGAGTTGCTGCCGCCGAGATAGGTCGAATAAACCAGCGCACTGCCATCGGCGGTCAATTTGGCGACGAAGGCGTCGCCGTTCCCGCCATAAACCGGCTGCGCGGCATTGGCCGTCGGAAAATTGGTGGACAGGGTGTAGCCGGTGATGATGGCATCACCATTCGTGTCGAGCGCGATGGCTTTGGCCGCGTCGAAAGCAGTGCCGCCGAGGTAAGTGGAATAAACGAGCGAGTTCCCGTTGGAATTGATCTCCGTCACAAACGCGTCGTAAGCGGCGGAGGCACTGCTGGTGTTTTGGGATTGCAAAGAATTCTTCGTCGGAAAATTTGTTGAAGAAGTGTAGCCGGTCACAAAAACGTCGCCGTTGCCGTCCACCGCGATGCCCTGGCCCGCATCCGTGGCGCTGCCGCCGAGGTAAGTGGAATAAACCACCGCGCCGTTCGTGTTGAATTTGGTGACGAAAGTAGCCCGCGCCCCGGGCAGGTTGGTTTGAAATGCGCTGACGGTCGGAAAATCGCTCGCAGCGGTGTCGCCCGTGACATAAACATTGTCCTGCGCATCCAGCGCGATGCCCAATGCCCGACTCAAATTGTTCCCGCCGAAAGTCGTCGAAAACGCCAGCACCGGGTCAATGATGAGCGGCTTGCTCTTGTCGTAATCGGCGATTTCAAAACCAACCTGTATCCCCGAATGAAGAACGTAATTGCCCGATAGCATTTGTCGCACGCCTCCAATTTCCTGATACACAATCGGCTTGTGCTGGCGGATGGAATCGCCAGCCAGTTGAAGGAGTAAATCGCCGTTGTCGTCCAAAGTGATTTTGTCCGCGCCGGAAAATTCAAGCAGGATGCGGTTCAGATTCGCGCCGGGCTGGACAACAAAATCGTATTCCAACTTTTGCTGGTTGCCGTAATAAATCAAATCCACTCCCGGATAAACGTCGTGATACTTAACCTGGGCGAAAAAGTGGGCACGTCCGTGCGCCAACGGCTGGAATCTTGGCCGTAAAAATAATTGGCGTTGCCCGGCAATGGGTTCAGTCCTTCCAGTTTGGGATGGGAATTTGCGCCGGAAAGTTTCAATCCTAAAACGCGCGGCGCATTTTCCCTGCCGTTATTTTGAAGCGTCAACCAAGCCTCATTGCGCGTGAGCAAAAGATTTCTATTGTTGCCATGAGCGAGGAATTCAACCGCCGGATCCACCTGGCCGATGTTGGCCTCGAAACTGACCGGCGAATTGGCGTAATCAGAAGTGGAATGATTGCCCGCCGGAGAATTGTTCGCCGCGATGCAGGCGATGGCAAAAAGGGCGGTTGCACAAGAAAAACCCCAAGTCTTCATGACAGCCTCATAATAATGACAATTAGAAAGTTGCAATGGCTTTTGGGAGCAAATAAAGCCTATGTTTGCGAACAGGAAAAATTTTCGAACACAGTCGCCGGAGATGCCCCGCTTGCCGGTGCTGTCCATCGGAGGAGTTTGCGCAAAACAATTCTTGCCGCCCTCCGCGCGAGCCGTTATCAAACGGGATGGATTCGCGGGAAGCGTTCATTGCATTGAACATGGTTGAAGGTGTCGGGCCGGTGCGCGCCCGCTCGCTGCTGGAACATTTCGGCGGCGCGCCCCAAATTCTTGCCGCTTCCAAATCACAACTGCTCCGCGTCCACAACATCGGGGACGACACGGCGGGAAAAATTTCTTCATGGGAAAAAACCGTGGACCTTGCGGGCGAATTGAAACGCATTTCCGATTTCGGCTGCCACGTTTTGATTCAATCCGACGAAAATTACCCCGCCATGCTGCGGGAGATTTACGATCCGCCGCTTGTGCTTTACGTCAAAGGCGAACTGACAGCAAAAGACAAGAACGCCGTGGCGATGGTCGGTTCGCGGATGACGACGCACTACGGCATTGAGACTGCGCGCAAGCTGGCGTATCAGCTCGCCTACACCGGCGTGACGGTGGTGAGCGGCGGCGCGCGCGGCATTGACACGGCGGCGCATCAGGGTGCGTTGAGCGGCAAAGGCCGGACGATTGCTGTTTTGGGAACCGGAATAAATTTAATTTTCCCGCCGGAAAACGCGGAATTGTTCGAGCGCATCGTGGCCAACGGAGCGGTGATCACACAATTTCCGTTCAACCGTCCGGCGGACAAGCAGAGCTTTCCCATCCGCAACCGCATCGTTGCCGGCATGACTTTGGGCACGGTCGTCGTAGAGGCCAACCTGACGAGCGGCGCGCTGATTACGGCGAATTTTGCGACGGAATACGGACGGCAGATTTTCGCCGTGCCGGGCCGGATTGATTCGCCGCGCAGCAAGGGCTGCCACGATCTCATCAAAAAAGGCGCAAAACTGTGCGAGGGCGTGGAGGACATCTTAAGCGAGTTCGAGTATCTGTTTCCGGCGAGCAACAAACCGCCGTCGCCGGGCGACACGGGAGTTTTGCCGGCGCTGGAACTTTCCGCGAACGAGCAGAAAATTTTTGACGCAGTGAAGGCCGACGACGAGACGACGATTGACGAAATCATCCGGGCGAGCGGCCTGCCGAGTTCGACGGTGAACGTGGCGCTGTTCGGCCTGGAGATGAAACGGCTGGTGAAACAGTTGCCGGGGAAATTGTTCGTGCGGAATGTGTGAGCAAATCGCTTGCCCACGCCGCCGCAATGAATTAGAAACAGCGCAAGCGGGAGAATTTTTTTATGGCAAATTACATGATTATCGGCAGCGACGCATTGAAATGGTGCCCGGTCCCAGATCAACGCGCTGCGCTGGGATCCGTAATTCATACGAACAATTGAAAGGCAATCATGTATTTCATCATTGGCGGTGACACGAAAGAATATGGCCCGATCACGGCGGACGACATCCGCCTGTGGGTCGCCGAGGGCCGGCTCAACGCGCAGTCACTCGCAAAAAGCGTTGGCGACACTGCCTGGCGCACGCTCGCCTCGTTCCCAGAGTTAGCCGACTTGTCCGGCACATCCGCACCCGCCACCATTGCACCGCCTGGCCCGGCAGCCGCAGCCGGCATCGCCACGACGAGCACTGATTTTCTAAATCGCGACTACGAACTGGACATCGGCGGTTGCATTACCGGCGGCTGGAACCTGTTAAAGAACAATTTCGGAATCTTGTTTGGCAGCTTCATCGTCATGATCGTGATCAGCATCGTCAGCGGCTCCGTGGTGAACGGAATTTTTAGTCTGCTCCCGACCAACGAAGTGGTTCGGCAAATTGTCCGTCTGGCGGCTCCGGCGGCGCTGGCTCTCGTCATGGGACCAACGATGGGCGGTGTTTATCGGGTGTATCTCCGGGCCAGCCGCAGCCAGCCAACCAGCATTGGCGAGATGTTTTCCGGGTTTCAGAATAATTTCAAAAATCTGTTTCTTGGTTATTTTGCCGTCGCGATTGTAATAGGCCTTTGCCTGGCTCCTTACTACGTTGCTAGTGATGCAAAGGTTTTGCCGTTGATGGAACAGATGCAGCATTCGCAGCCGACCGACACGCAAGGCCTCATGGCACTGCTGACGCAAATGTGGTCTGCTTTTTTAAGCACTGTGCCTTTGCTGCTCCTCTGCATGATTCCGGTGACGTATCTGTCGGTGAGCCTGCAGTTCATCCTGCCGCTCATCGCGGACAAGCAAATGCCGTTCTGGACGGCGATGAAAACGAGTTGGAAAATGGTTCACAAACATTGGTGGCAGATTTTCGGACTGACAATTGTCATCGGTTTGGTGAGTTTTGCAGGGGTTTTAGCCTGTGGCATAGGGCTTCTGTTCACCCTCCCCATTGGCGTCGCGGCGATGATGATTGCGTATGAAACCATTTTCGGCGCGGGGAAAAATTAGCCGCCCCAAGGCCCGCAACGCCGCCTTGATGAACCTGCTGGCCACGCCCGGCCTCGGTTCGTTGATGGCCGGACGCCTGATCGCGGGCGTCGGACAACTGGGCTTGTCTGTGTCCGGGTTTGTGGTCGTTCTCGTCTGGTTTGTGCGGGAGATGGTTCCGTATTACAGCCTGATGTTCAGCGACCAGCCGGAACACGCCATCGGCTACAAAATGCTGGTGGTCGGCGCGGCGGAATTCGCGCTGGCTTGGCTTTGGTCGCTGGTGACGAGCGTCAGCCTTTTTCGCGAAGCCTCCAAAGTTAATTTGGAATCACTGAAAAGTTTTGCCGCCGGACAAATGAAACTAGACGAAACAAAAATTCAAACCGCGCTCGCCGCGCAGCCCAACTGGAAACGCAACGGCGAAATCATCTCGCGCATGTTCGTGTTCGCTGATTTTCCCGCCGCGATGAAGTTTGTCAACGCCGTTGCCGAGATCGCCGAACTGGCGCAGCATCATCCCGACGTGGACATCCGTTGGAACAAGGTCACGCTCGCGCTCACGACGCACGACGCAGGCGGGCTGACGGAAAAAGATTTTGCGCTGGCGCGGCAGTGCGACGCGCTGGCAAAGGGCTGAAGCCTTTTCATCCTCATCGTCATCCTCATGCTCATCCTCGATTTTTTATTTTTGAGGATGACGATGAGGATGACGATGAGGATGAGCAAGAGGATGATTATTCCCCCGTGCGCGGCGTGCGCCCAATCCAGGTGCCGCTCACGCCGTAATCCCATTGCAACTGCGGAATGTCCGGCGGCCCGGCGCTGGTGCCGTGAATGACCAGCCGGTCGGCGGGCTTCATTTTGGCGACCCACGGCGCGTAGGCTTTGGCGTCGTTGCCGTTCCACAAAATTTTTTGATACGTTTCAAAATCGTCCGCCGGCATCAACGCCGGTTCAAAGCCGAGAATGTAGCGCCAGTCCGCCTTGGGATTTTTGAAAAAGGTCTGGTAGAAAACCGTCATGTCCACGGCATAGAGAATTCCGCCTTTCTCCGGCATCCAGCCTATGAGTTCGGGATGCTCCTTCACGGAAAGAAACTGCCACGTCAGGTTTTGGGTATAACGGACGTGCAAATCGCTGGTCACGGCCAGAAATGTGGCGACCGCCAAAATCAACGTCAGCAGCAGCCGGCGCGCGGAATCGGCGGCAAATTTTGCGAGCAGCAGAAATTCAACTTCCGTCACGATCAACACCATCAGCGCCGGCCAGCCCCAGTCCTCCCAAAAACGGCTGATGCGAAAACCGAGCATCCAGCAGCCGCACACCAGCCAGAAAGCCGGATTGCGCGCAAACGAAACCGCGTCCGGCTTCGTCGCCCATCGCAGCGCTGCGAGCGCGCCGACAATGATGACGGCCAGGATGTCGCCGCCGAACGGCTGGAGTTCCGTGACCTCAGTGCGGTTGGTCGCGTGCTGGCCGACGGCGTGCAACGCCATGCCCAGCGCCTGCGAAAGGTAGTTCACCGGATGGCCGGTCAGCAGCGCGGCCAGCGCCGTTCCCGCCAGCCACGCGCCGGCCACAAGCAGCGTCCATTGAAATTGTCCGGCAAAGAAAAATGCCGCCACCGGCAGCAGCCATAAATACCAGACGCCGTGGAAAAAAACGCCGGCGGCAATCAGCCCGGTGAACAGCAGAAAATTTTTCAGGTTCGGCCGCGACTTTTGCGAGACATGCAAAATCGCCATGAACGCCGCGATGGTGATGACGAACGGCCGGCCCAGCAGGAAGCGCTGCGGCAAATCTGAAACGATCATCGCCGCGAGCAGCGCGACAAACCACGCCTCCGGCCGTTTGAGCCACGGCCACAGCACGGTGTTCACCACGATGAACAGGGCGGCGACGGAAAAAATCACGAGCGTCTCCGCATCCCAGTTGGTCGCGTGATGCACCGCGCCGAGCAGCGCCTGCCAGCCGAATTCCGAAGCCATTCCGTGACTGTCATTGAGCACGAGGATTTGCGACCACGGCTTGCCGCTGACCGCCTTCGCCGCATGGCGCAGCGCATCATCGGCGGGCAGGTAGCCGTAGCCGATTATTTTCAGCGGAATGGCGAGGACGACGAACGCGACGACGAGCCACGCGGCCAGCGGAACGTAACGTCGAAATTTTTCAGGCAGTTCAAATTCAAACATGGCGCGCAGTTTTGGAAATCAAAACACCTTTGGCACGCCTTCGTCGAGGATTTTCAGCCGCTTGAGCAGGTTTTGCTGGGCGGCAATTTCACGCAGCCAGCGCAGCGGCTCGTCCATCGCCTCGAACGACAGCTTGAACGTGCCGTAGTGCATCGGCACAAAAACTTTCGCGCGCAGATCCTTGAACGCCTGCACCGCC
>DATCBW010000255.1:0-14995 GCA_036511615.1 Verrucomicrobiia bacterium
TCCAGTTCGCCATGGCCCGGCGGCACCACGATGCTAGCATTCCGGGCCACTTCGCGACCGTTGGCGAGCACCCGCCCGATGTGAACCGGCGGTGCCACCGGGTTGGTCAGCATATGCGCCGGATCAATCATCACCACGCCGAGCGGCCCCGGAAACCAGATGCGGCCATCGGCAGTTTTGCAGCCCACGCGTTCCTGCGCCGTCTTGTCCGTGGTCTTGACGGAATCCATGCCGTCAAAAACCGTGCAGGCAACGCGGTTGATTTTGCCGTCGGCGAAGGCGTTGATGTCGCGACGGGCCACGCGGGAAATGCCGCGGCCGGAATCCACCCAAAGATTGCCAAGGTCGTCGGGCACGATGGCGTAGATGTTGTCGTCGAACAATCCGTCTTTCCGACTGATGAGCCGGATCTGGTTGTCCTTGAGCCGCGCGATGCCGGAGAACAATCCCGCCCACAGCACGCCGTCCTGATCTTCCGTAACCGTTTGCACGTTTAAATCTACCAGTCCTTCCGGCCCTGCCCAATGCTGCCAAAGGCCGTCTTTGATCCGGAAAATGCCGTTGCCGCAGGCGACCCAGATCACGCCGTCCTTGCCGGACGCCAGATTGCTGATCCAATAAAAGTCCGGCGGCGCATTGGTCTTGAAGATGTAGGGCCGGAAATAGTTCGTGCCCGCGCGATACAAATTTCCGGCGACAGACACCACGACGCCCTGGTCGTCCTCCGTCATGGCCACGACCAGGTCGGGTGCGCCATAAGTGGCCACGATCTTTCCGCCCGAGGAAACCACCAAATTGGTGATCCCGCAGACGAAGTAGAGGTCGCCGTTGCGCGCCTCAAACACGCGTTTGGTGTAAATATCCGGCAGGCCCGGTCCATTCGTGTAAGTTTTTGTCTGCGGATCAAACCACCTAACGCCACCGTAGCTGGCAGTCCACACGCCGCCGTTCCGCGCCGCGGTCACGAAATTCGCGTCCGTAATCTTCGGGTCGTCGGTGGCGGGCTGGATGGGAAACTTCACGTCGGATAGCTGGTCAAGGCCGCCGCCCGTGCCGACCCACAAACTGCCTTCGCTGTCTTCATAAAGGGCCTGCACGCCATCATCATCCAAGCCGTCCACTTTTTGAAAATAGTCATACCGTCCGTTTTGAAAACGGACGAGTCCGACCCAGCTCGTGCCAATCCACAGCACACCGTGCCGATCCACGAGCAAGGTGCGGAGTTCCGTCGGTAGGGGTGGAATCTCCCGCCGTTCAAGGCTGCTGGCATCATAGCAATACAACCCATTCCGCGTGCCGATCCAGATTTGTCCGGCCAGATCTTCCGTGATGCACGTCACCTTGGTGCCCTCCAATTCCGGGGCGGGGAGTTTGGTGATTTTTCCATCTTTCCAGTAAAGCGCACCCTGTGTGATGGTTCCGATCCAGACCCGGCCCTCCCGGTCCTCATAGACGCACTTGGTATTGGCCGTGGTATTCGTGAACGCAGCCGAGGGCAGATTCGTTTCCAATTCGCCGGACGGGTTCAAGTGGCCGGCCAGTTGTTGCGCTGCCAGCCAGAGCGTTCCATTTCTGCTTTCCAAAAGGGACTGGACGTCCAAGTCAGACGTCTTCGCGCCAGTGAACGAAAAGGTCTGTCCGTCGTAAAAGCCAAACGCGCTGTGCGCCAGTCCCACCCACAAACCGCCGGAACGGGCGCTGGCCAGGCTCGTCACATAGCTGGTGCGCAAAGCGGCGACGGAGTGCAGGTCGAACAGCTTGAATTCGCTTCCGTCGTAACGCAGGAGGCCGGCGGACGTGCCAAACCACAGGTAGCCGTCCCGGGATTGCGCGATGGCGTTGATGCTGGTGGCCGGAAGACCATTCCGCCGGTTCCAAGTCTGGCAATTGTATTGCTTGAGGTCCTTGGCCGGATCCAACGCAAACCCGCGGTCAGCCAGCATCAGCGGCAGCAACAGCACTCCCGCCAGCAACGCGCGCCGGAACCGGCGATGCGTCTTCCTGAAATGTGTGGATGAATATTTCATGGTTCAAGAACCTGGGTTGTGGATCCCGGCTGCAATGGCAGTTCGAGCGTGAAAGTTGCGCCTTTGCCGACGCCGTCGCTGTGGGCAGTCAGCGAGCCGCCCATTTCCTTGGTCGCCAGCGCGCCGCTGTGCAGGCCGAAGCCGTGACCGTCTTTGCGCGTGGTGAAGCCGTGGTTGAAGATGCGGGTCAGATTTTCCGGTGCTATGCCAATGCCGTTGTCACTGACGGATATTTTGATCCGGCCTTCACTGTTGGCCGCGCGCACCGTCAATTGCATGTCCGCGCGTTCAGAGTCCTGGCAGGCGTGCTTGGCATTGCGGATCAGGTTCACCAAAATTTGCAGCACCCGATGCTTGTCAACATTGATCGGCGGCACGTCTTCAAATTCGCGGATGACTTCCACATGGTGGCGGGCCAGCGCGCCGGCATTCATGCGCAGGGTGTCTTCCACCAGGTCGCGGACGTTGATGATTTCCTTGACGCCGGAAACCCGCGCGTAGCTTTGCTGCATGGCCACAACCTCCTTGATGTGCCCGATGTTTTTCACGAGCAAATCCAGTTCGGCAATGGCCGCCTTTTGGTCGGCCAGAAGTTGTTCCGCGAGCTGGCCCAGATAGGCAGGCAACTGCCGGCCCTTGGTGTCGCTGGTGATGAACGATCCCAGATCGTGTTCATGTTCCCTCAACATGGCCGCGACTTTGGTGACGTTGCCGATCTTGCATTTCTTCAGGCTGTCAACGACCACGCTGGCCGAGACGTTGACGCTGTTGAGGATGTTGCCGACGTTGTGCAGGACGTTGGTGGCGATTTCCGCCATGCCCGCCTGCCGGGAAGTGTCGAGCAGTTGTTTGTGCGTCGCCTCAATCCTGGCCTCGGCATTCTTCAGGTCGGAAATATCCTTGGAATTGCCGAAGGTGCCGATGATTTCACCATCCTGGTTGTGCCAGGGTAATTTCGTGGTCATATGCCAGATGCTGCTGCCATCGGGACAAACCGCTTGTTCAATTTTCCCAAGCATCGGCCGGCCAGTGCGTATGATCTCCCGCTCATCCTGATTGAAGTTGAGGGCATCTTCGCCGCCATAGAAATCAGCGTCGGACTTGCCAATGGCATATTCGCGGAACCGCTCCACGCTCGACAGATGGGCCGGCAATTGGTTCTCACTTTCGCCGGGATGCGTGTCGCGATGCCGGCTCAAGGCAATCCTGAACAAGTTTGCCGCCTCGGACCGGCTTAAATTCACAAGCCGCGACTGCAAATCCTTGAAAAAGATGGAGTCGGGCGAATGATCGAGCAGCGTCCGCAACAAATCGCGCTCGTAGGCGGCCGCTTCCTGCGCCTGCTTGAGATCGGTGATGTTCTTGGAGATGCCGAACGTGCCGATGATCTGGCCGTCTTTATTGCGGAGCGGCATTTTATTTGTGAGCGCCCAGGACACCTGCCCGTCTTTCAATGTCTCTTTTTCCACTTTGCCGATCAAGGGGCGGCCTGTGCGCATGATTTCCTGTTCATCCTCGAAGGCGGGGCGCGCGTGTTCTTCCATGAAGAAATTGAAGTCGGTCTTCCCCAGCAGGTCATCCACGCTCTTCAGCCCGAACAGAACGGCCTGAGCCTGGCTGGTTTTGATAAAACGGGACTGGGCGTCCTTGAAATAAATCTGATCCGGCGAATTATCGAGCAGCGAACGCAACAAATCGCGCTCATAGGACAACGCAGCCTCGGCCTCTTTGGCGTCCGTATTGTCAAATTGAATCCCCTGCGTGCCCACGATCCGATTGTCGGCGTCAAAGACCGCTGATTTGACCACGTGCAAATGCTGTGTCCGGCCATCCGGTCGGGAATAGTGTTCTTCGACTTCGATGGTCTGGCCGGTCTGCAGAATCAATTCGTGGTGGACATCCCCTTGGACTAGCCATTTGGGCTCGGGATTTTGCCGCTCGACTTCGGCAAGCTCCGAAGTGGTCCGGCCAAGAATCTGATCCGGGGTCATCTTTTTAAGCTGACAGAACCAGGTGTTGACGAAGACGAAGCGGCCCTCTTTGTCCTTGCGGAAAATGCCGGCGGGCATTTGATCCACCAATGAAAGAAAGAGCGCCTGTGATTCCTGCAACGCCGCCTCCGCCGCTTTGCGGTCGGTGATGTTGAACAGGATTCCCTGTGAACCGGTGACCTTGCCGCCGGCGTCAAACACCGGCGATTTGACCGTGTGATAGTAATTTCGCCGGCCATCCGAACCCAGATATTCATCCTCCACCATAATTTGCCGCCCCGTCCGCATGATGGATTCATGGTGGCCCATGTCCTGCGTTCCCAACTGGTCGGATATGAGCCGGCTGTTTGCCAGGGTCGCCTTCATGCCTGCCAGCAGTTCGGACGCGGTTTTGCCAAGAATCTGTTCCGCAGGCATCAGCGTCACCTGACAGAACGACGAGTTGACGAAGACGTAACGGCCCTCCGCGTTCTTGCGGAAAATGCCGGCGGCCATCTGATCCACCAGTGAATAATAGTTGGCCTCCGATTCCCGCAACGCCTCCGAGGCCCGTTGTTGTTCGGTAACATCCTGGATGACGCCGACGATGAATTTTTCGCCCTGTTCATCCGTGTAGAGCGCTTTTTTGGTGATGATGAAATGGACCGTTCCATCGGCCGCAGTGATGGTCTCCTCGTTGATGTTTTCCTTGCCCGTCGTGAAGACCAGCTCGTCTTTGGACCTGAACTCGTCCGCCTGCGCCGGGGTGAGGCCAACATGGTCGTGATCCGATTTTTCGAGCAGTTCCTCGCGCTTAAGCCCCATGAGCTGGCAGAAGGCGTCGTTGACCAGCACGCCCCGGTGTTGCCGGTCTTTGACGAAGATGGGATCGGGCACCGTGTTGATGATGCGGTCCAGAAAGTTTCTGGATTCCCCGAGTTTTTGTTCCGCCTGCACCCGTTCGGTGATGTCGCGGAAAGACCAGACCCGGCCCACGCCCTCGCCATTCAACCGCTGGGGTTGCGAGGAGCGCTCGAAAACGCGCCCGTCCTTCAATTCCAAAAGATCGTTGCTTTCGGCTTCCGGGTGCTCATACACCTTTGCCGCCAGCCGGCTGGTTTTTGAGGCGGTCACGGACTTTGATTCCCCGTCCGTCTTGACGCTTTCGCTTTGTTTCCGGAGCATCGCGGTGTCCGTTTCATCATCCAGCATGGCGCGCACTTTGCGGGCGAGCGTGGCGGACGTGTAAGGTTTGGCCAGGAAGGCGAAGCCCGCGTCCTGCAGGCCGTGCTGGGTGATGGCGTCATTCGTGTAACCCGACGTGAACAGGATTTTGAGCTGGGGATTGGTTGTTTTCAACCACTCGACCATGGCTTTGCCGCCCATCACCGGCATGATGACATCGGTGATCACCAGGCGAATGGGCGGTCCTTTATGTTCATGCACCTCGCGCAACCCATCCTGGCCGTTCGCGGCCGACAGCACTTCATAACCCTGGGTTTCCAACACCCGGCGGGCCAGATGCCGCACGGACGGTTCATCTTCCACGACCAGCAAGGTTTCTGTCCCGCGTGGCAACGGCCCGGTTTGAACCTGTCCGGCCACGGCATCCAGCGGCTGCTCGACGCTCGGAAAATAAACCTTGAACGTCGTGCCCGTGCCCAGCTCGCTATAGACGCCGATGTGACCGCCGGATTGCTGGACGACGGTCTGGCAAGTCGCCAGTCCTAGGCCGGTGCCTTTGCCTTTCGGTTTGGTGGTGAAAAACGCTTCAAACATACGCGCTTTGATCTCGTCCGTCATGCCGGTTCCCGTGTCACTGACGCTCAACATCACATAGTCGCCGGGAATCACGCCGGCGTGGCTGTCCGCGTAGTTTTTGTCCAGCGTGACGTTGCCTGTGGTGATGATGAGCTTGCCGCCGTCAGGCATGGCATCGCGGGCGTTGATGACCAGGTTCATCAGCACCTGGCTGATATGGCCGGGGTCGGCCTTGACGCGACCGATGTCGTTTCCGGGAACAAACGTCAGCGCGATGTGCTCGTCAATGAGGCGTCGCAGCATTTTGTCCAGGTCGCTCACCGTGTCGTTGAGGTCGAGCACGACGGGTTGCACGATTTGTTTGCGGCTGAAGACGAGCAGTTGCCGCGTCAACCCGGCGGCCCGGTCCGCCGCCTGCTGGATCTGCTCGGCATGATTTCGCAGCGGGCTTTCCAGTTCCAGATCGGTCAGGAGCAAACCGCAATAACCCGTGATGACGGCGAGGATGTTGTTGAAGTCATGCGCCACGCCGCTGGCAAGATGGCCGACCACCTCCATTTTTTGCGCTTCGATTAACTGCGCCTCCAGCCGCCGGCGCTCGGAAACATCAATGCCGGTGCCGATGAGGCACGGCCTGCCCTCCATTTGTATTTTATGTCCGGTAAAATAGTAGGGTGTGCGCGTGCCGTCCTTGGCCGTGAAATGGGCTTCCACAGTGGCGGCCCCATTCTTAAAAACCTCTTCGATCTTTCTGGCAACCTGCTCCCGTTCGTCGCCGGTAAAAAGATCAAGCGGCTTCAAGCGGGCGATCTCTTCGGCGGCATAACCGGAGACACGCTCAAAATTCCGGTTCCAGCGCAGAAAATTCCCCGCCTCGTCAAAAAGATAAAAAATGTCCGGCAGGCTGTTCAGGCTGATTTCAGAAAAATTGCGCTCGTTTTGAATCAACTGCTCGGCGCGCTGACGTTCGTCGCGTTCCTGGACTTCCTGCATGGCCCGGCGCACCGCCGGAACGAGCCGGGCCAGACGTTCCTTCAGCACATAATCCGTCGCGCCGCTCTTGAGCGAATCAATCGCCCGTTCCTCGCCCAGCGACCCGGAAACCAGAATGACCGGCAGGCCGGGCCGCCGGCTGCGCACGATTTCGAGGGCGGACAACCCGTCAAAGCCGGGCAGCGAGAAATCCGAGAGGACCAGGTCAATGCCGCCGCGTTCCAGCGCCGCCACAAAATCCGCGCGGGTCTGCACACAGGTGATCGCCGAATCCACGCCCCCATCGGCCAAGATGGACTGAACGAGCGCGGCGTCGTTCGGGTCGTCTTCCAAATGCAATATGTGTAAAGTGGGGTTCATAACTGATTCTTTTGCAGCAATTGTTCTGCCATCGCACGCATTATTTCTTCCCGCCACTAGGCATATATCTGCTTAAAACATAGTTCCGCTTTTCTTCACGATCATTTTCAATCTGCCACCATGAATTGGAAAACGATCACCCGATTTTGCCAAATGATCGAAATTTCCCTGAAACTCTAGTCCAACCTGGGCGGCCTCCAGCGCTCGCGGCCCGCCGGTCACCGGTTTCGTTCGCATCGCGTCGCCGGTCCGCTCCCGTTTTGATGGCCGGTGTCCATGATTTTGTCCCCGTTCATTACATTTCCATCACACAGTTTGGCTCACATAACTCAAAAGATTTTGGCTTATGGTTCGATGCTGCGCAGAAAAAGCGCATGAACACCATGGGTGTAACCCTGCCGCAAGTTTTGGAAATGCTCCTGGAACAGCGAACGCTGCTTTTGCGCCGGGTCAAATTGAATTGCCCCGGACGCGTTTCTGAATATCCTTCCGGTTCGACACTGATCTGAAATGAGCAAAATAATTTCCAACGGCGACATTCCGTCCATCCCGCCCGGCGTCAAGCCCGCCGCTCACGACAAGGGCGGGGTTCACGGACGTTGCTTCATTGCCCCAAGATGATAGAATGTCGCCATGACCATTGAACTGCCAGACGTGACGATTGGTTCGCAGCCGCTGACCAGCGAGCAGGCGCGGATCGAACTGGCCTGCGCGCTTTACGCCGGCTGGAAGGTTTCCATGTCGCAAGCCGTGAAAATCGCCGGGATCCCACGGATGTTGTTCTGGAACGAACTGGGCCAGCGCAAAATCCCCCGTCAATACGGGGTTGAAGACTTTGAACACGATATGCGGGTGCTGGAAGAGCTGGCCGCGAAAAAAACCGCCGCATGATTGTCGTCAGCGACACCTCGCCCATCACCACGCTGCTGCAAATCGGCAAGGCTGACTTGCTTCACAAGCTGTATGGTGAAGTTCTGATTCCCGAAGCCGTGCGCGCGGAACTTTCTGCGTCGCATCAATCATTACCGGATTTTTTTCAATGTGTGGCAGCCGCAGATCGCGAAGAAGTGAAGCGTTTGCTGGCCGAACTCGACCCCGGCGAAGCTGAAGCCATTGTTCTCGCAAAAGAACAGCACGCCGACCTGCTGTTGATTGACGAAAATGACGGTCGAAATGTCGCGACACGCGAAGGGCTTCGTTTCATCGGATTGATCAGCGTCCTTGTCGAATCGAAGCTTGAAGGTTTTTTCCCTTCGTTGCGCGATGTTCTGCACGAGATTGAAACTGAAACGATGTTTTACATTTCGGAAGAGATAAAAAAACTGGCCTTGAAACGCGCCGGCGAATTATGACTCATTTAACAAATACAAATACAGATTCCATTCCGTCCATCCCGCCCGGCGTCAAGCTGACGACGCTCGACAACGGCCTGACCATCATCGTGCGCGAAGACCACAACGCCCCGGTCGTCTCCGCGCAGGCATGGTGCGCGGCGGGCAGCATCCACGAAGGCCGTTGGCTGGGCGCGGGACTTTCGCACGTCCTCGAACACATGCTGTTCAAAGGCACGACGACGCGCGCGGGCAGCCGGATTGACCAGGAAGTGCAGGAAGCCGGCGGCTACATGAACGCCTACACGAGCTTCGACCGCACGGTCTATCACATTGACGTGCCCAACACCGGCGCGACCAAGTCGATTGACATTCTCTGCGACATCATGCAGCACGCGACGTTGCCGCCCGACGAACTGGCGAAGGAAATGGATGTCATCCGCCGCGAAATGGACATGGGCCACGACGATCCGGGCCGGCGCGCCAGCCGCCGGCTGTTTGAGACCGCTTACACGAAAAGTCCGTATCGCTTCACCATCATCGGCTACCCCGACATTTTCAACGAACTGAAACCGGACGACATTCGCAGCTACTACACGGAAAAATACGCGCCGAACAACATCTTCTTCGTCGTCGCCGGCGACGTGAAAAACGACGAGGTCGTTGCCCAGATCAAAACCGCCTACGCGAACAGCAAATCCCGCGCGATGCCGCCGGACGTTCTGCCGCTGGAACCTCATCAGACCGCCGCGCGCGAAATCATCGAGGAAGCGCCCGTCGAACTCGGCCACCTTCATTTTGCGTGGCACATTCCCGAACTGCGCCACGCCGACGTGCCGGTGCTCGACGTGCTGGCCGTGCTGCTCGGCAGCGGACGCAGTTCGCGCCTGTTCCAGCAGGTCCGCGAACGCCAGGGCGTCGTGCATCATGTGGACGCGTGGACTTACAGCCCCGGCCTGCCCGGACTTTTCGGCGTGAGCGCCATCGTGGACGGCGACAAGTTTGAAGCCGCGCGCGACGCCATTCTCGCCGAGATTGAAAGGGTCAAAACGCTTTCCGTCTCCGCCGATGAACTGCACAAGGCCATCAAGCAGTTTGTTTCCGCCACTTTGTCCGCGCGCAAGACGATGGAAGGCCAGGCGCAAAATCTCGGCGGCAACTGGCTCGCCGCGAACGACCTCAATTTTTCCGAGCGCTATCTCGCCGCCGTCAAACGCGTCACGCACACTGACGTTCAGCGCATTGTCCGGCATTATCTCACGCCGGAAAACCGCACGCTCTACGCGCTCCTGCCCGATGGCTGCACGCCAAAAGCCAAGGCAAACATCGAGACGAACGCCGACCACCCGATTCAGAAAATTGAACTGGTGAACGGCCTGAAACTTTTGGTGAAGGAAGACCATCGCCTGCCGTTCGTGGAATTCCGCGCGATGTTCCAGGGCGGCGTCCTCGCCGAAAACGCCGCCAGCAACGGCACCACGATGCTGCTCGCCAAGATGCTGCTCAAGGGCACGCAAAAACGCAGCGCGGAAAAAATCGCGACGGAAATCGAATCCGTCGGCGGCCACATTGACAGCTACGGCGGCAACAACAGTTTCGGCATCAACGCCGAGGTGTTGAGCGACGATTTTGCGACCGGCCTGAATTTGCTGGCCGACGTGGTTTTGAATCCGGTTTTTCCCGCCGACGAACTGGAGCGCGAAAAGGAAATCCAGATCGCCGGCATCCGCGCCCGCAAGGACGAACTGCTCAAGAGCGCCAGCCTCGCCATGCGCCACGCACTCTTCGGCGATGCCGGCTACGGCCTGGATTCGCTCGGCACGGAGGAATCTGCGGGCAAAGTTTCTTCCGCCGGCCTGAAATCCTTTCACCAGAAACTCGTCGTGCCGAACAACTGCGTGCTGGCGATTTTCGGCGACGTAAAAACGGCGGATGTAAAGAACGCCGTGATCAACGCTTTTGGCAACTGGAAGAAGTCGGCTGACATCGTGCTCAACCTCCAGTCCCCGGCCCTCAGCTCGTTCAAGCGCGTCGAGGAAACCCGCGACAAAAAGCAGGCCGTGCTTGTCGTCGGATTTCCCGGCACAACGATGGACAGCGAAGACCGCTACGCGCTGGATCTGTTGCAGGAATGTTGCAGCGACCTCGGCTCGCGGCTGTTCTTGCGCATCCGCGAACAGCTTGGGCTGGCCTACTACGTCGGCGCGCAGAATTTTGCCGGACTCGCGCCCGGCTACTTCGCCTTTTACACCGGCACCGAACCGGCCAAGGCCGCGCAGGTGGAAACCGAACTGCTCATGGAGGCGGAACTCCTGCGCACCGAAGGCTTGACCGCCGAGGAGTTGAAACGCGCCAAGGCCAAAATCATCGGCCAGAAAAAAATCTCCCGCGCCGACCTGGGCAACCTCGCCTCGACTTCCGCGTTGGACGAACTTTACGGTCTCGGCTGGCAGCGCGCGGAACTGGACGACGCCAAATACGAAGCCGTCACATTGGAACAGGCCAAGGCCGCCGCGCAAAAATATCTCAAGCCCGATGCGTTCGTGGTGGCCATCGTGAAACCGGAAAACTAAACTGCTTTCGCCGTGCGGAAGATTGCCGTCATTACATTCGCCTTTGTTTTTCTGGTGTTTCGCGCGTTTTGCGCCGACGCGGATTACAAACTGGTTTTAATTTCCACCACGACCAATTCCGTCCGCGTCCGTCTGCCGTTGACCGACGTGACCGGCAAGGTGCGCCTGAAGGAAAAATCTTCCGACGGCTTTGGCCTGCCCGTCGCGCCACCAAAACTTTGCTGGGCAAAAAATATTACCTCGAATGGCAGATCGGCTACGACATTCCGAATACCAACAGCCCGACGGTTGTTCCTGAAATCAAATTCATCCGCAACGGCGAGACGAAATACGGCCACGAGCTTACCAAAATTATTCTTGAAGCAGTGCGCCTTGGAATTCTTTCGACCAACGATCTCGTGCGTGAAGTTGAAGCGTTGAAAAAAATTCCGGCGTCCGAGTTTGAAGAAAGCCAGACCGTGCAAGTTGAAATTTCGACCAACGCATCGGCGAATGGATTCCAAAGCGCCGTCCAGCGGTTGCCGCAGTTCACCAAATCCACGCCGCACGGCTGGGTGCAAATCCAGCTCAAGCAAAAGCAGCGCGCCGTCGGCTATCAGGCGATGGTTTATGTCTGCCTGCCGATGGCTGAAGTGCTGGCGATGGACGGCTCGCCGCGCAAACCCGGCAAAGCCAAATCGAAGGAGACGGTTTATTATGACTTCAACCGCGAGAACTCTGGTTTGCTGCTCGACATCATCCAGGCGTTCGGCCTCGGCTCGCAGCAGCACAACGAGGACATCCGGCAGATTCTTGGAAAAATTTTAGACACTACGAACTAAGCCTTCTTCCGCCGACCCAAATGAAATTTCTTTCTTCGACAACAAACCCAATCGCGTTAGATTAACGACATCATGAGCTACCAGCCGATTGAGAATTATGGCATCATCGGAAATCTGAACAGCGTGGCCCTCGTGGGCAAGAATGGTTCGATTGATTTTCTGTGTTTTCCGCGTTTCGATTCGCCGAGCATTTTTGCAGCGCTGCTGGACCACAAAAAGGGCGGCCATTTCAAAATCGCGCCCGTGGCCAAAAAATTCCGGTCGCGGCAGATGTATCTGCCGGACACGAACATTCTGCTGACCCGTTTTTTATCCGACGAAGGCGTGGCGACGCTGTCAGATTTCATGCCGGTGAGCGAATCCGCCCGTTCCAACACCCTGATCCGCCGACTGAAGGTGGTGCATGGTGAAATCAAATTTCAAATGACCTGCGCTCCCCGGTTCGACTATGGCCGCGCGACGCACACCGTGAAAAAGCGGCACGGCGAAGTCACGTTTCGCCAGCAGGGCAACCAGCACATCATCCTGCGTCTGCATCCCAGCGTTTCAGTGGCCATCAAGGGCGGCGACGCGGTGGGGGAATTCACCCTGTGCGCCGGCGATTCCGTCTCCTTCATCCTTGAAGAGGCCACACGCGGAAAAACATCCGCCCCGGAGGAGGCGGGCTTGTCCGACGACGATTACGTTTCGCAGGCGTTCAAGGACACGATGAATTACTGGGTGGACTGGATTGCCCGGTCTAAATATCACGGTCGCTGGCGCGAAATCGTGAACCGCTCGGCGCTGACGCTGAAATTATTGTGTTCGCGGGAATTTGGTTCCATCGTGGCGGCGCCCACGTTCAGCCTGCCCGAAACCATCGGCGGCGAGCGCAACTGGGATTATCGTTTCACCTGGATCCGCGACGCATCGTTCACCATTGATGCGTTCATGCGGCTCGGTTACACCGAAGAAGCGACCGCGTTCAACAACTGGATCGTTGAGCGTTCCTGGGATTTTAATCCGACATTCCCGTTGCAGGTGGTCTACGGAATGGACGGCCGCCGCGAACTGCCGGAATCGGTGTTGAAACACTTTGAAGGCTACCGGCGCTCCCGCCCGGTGCGCATCGGGAATGCCGCACGGGATCAGTTTCAATTAGACATTTACGGCGAACTGCTGGATTCCGTCCTCATCTACAACGAGCACAAAGGCGAAGTTTCCTACGAATTTTGGGAACATCTCGTGAAACTGGTGGACTGGGTTTGCGTCAACTGGCAGCGCCCCGACGACAGCATCTGGGAAGTGCGCGGCGGCTCGAAACCGTTCCTCTACTCACGCGTCCTGTGCTGGGTGGCCATTGATCGCGGACTCCAGCTCGCCCAACGCCTTTCCTATCCCGCGCCCATCGTGGAATGGCGCAAGGCACGCGATGAAATTTACCGGAACATCCACGATAAATTTTGGGATGCCGAGTTGAAAAGCTTTGTCCAGTTCGAGGGATCCAAGGCCGTGGATGCGTCCACCCTGCTGATGCCGCTGATCAAATTCATCGCGCCCACCGATCCGCGCTGGCGATCCACCCTCGCCGCCATCGAAAAAACGCTCGTCGAAGATTCGCTCGTCTATCGCTATCGCACGGCGGACAGCGCCGATGACGGGCTGACGGGCGAAGAAGGAACTTTTTCGATGTGTTCATTCTGGTATGTTGAGTGTCTCACCAAATCCGGCGACCTGAAGCAGGCGCGGTTCATCTTTGAAAAAGCGCTGGGTTACGCGAACCACCTCGGCCTCTACGCCGAACAGCTCGGCCACAGCGGCGAACATTTGGGAAATTTTCCACAGGCATTGAGCCACATCGGACTGATCCGGGCCGCCTTGAACCTGGATCAAAAACTGAACGAGGCGAATGAAAAATGATCCGCACCGGCGCGTTCAGGGAACCGGCTGGAAAGACTTCCGCCGCCAGCCCGCGATGAACATTCCGTTGCCGTCCAAATCCTGCGGCCAGATCAATTTCGTAGCAGCCGACGTGAGGAGGCTCTGATCATCCGAAATCTTTGGTAGTGACAGCGGTTCAAATTCAGTCGCGAATTTCGCGTTGAAATCTTCCACCGCTTCCGTCGTCTCCGCGCGCGTCAATGTGCAGACGGAGAAAATCAATTTCCCGCCCGGCTTCACGCTCGGCGCGACGTTCGTAAGCAGCTTCTTCTGAATTTCCGAAAGCTCGCGCATGTCGTTTGGTTCCGTTGTCCAGCGCGCCTGTGGATTGCGCTGCCACGTTCCGATGCCGCTGCATGGCGCGTCCACGAGCACGCCGTCAAATTTCGTTTTCGTCGGCAATTTCACGCCGCCGTCCCACAGCGCCGAGCGATAATTGAAAACCTTCGCGCGCCCTGCACCAACGCGCCGTCATCCGCACGGAAAGTTTCAGCCGCCGGTAAAGGACAATTTTTTAAAGCAGAAGCTCGGAAAAATTGTCATTTACCCATGCCGCTTTCACTGAACTTGCACGCGATAAAAACCAGATTGGCCGGTCTGAAGCGGCGCGGCAATTTTATAAGAAACATTCTGTGCCTGTGTTGTAAAAGACGCTCCTGTATTGGTAACCCACAACCCGTTCAGTTGGCCTGCCTGAAGCAACGTAAAATTGGTCACAGAGCCTGTGACCACAGTGAGGCCAATCGTAGTTTGATTATTGGTGATAACCGGCGTGCCGAGCAGGCAAACAGGCGTTGTGCCGGCCAACCAACCTTTTCGGATTTTATGGTTATATATGTCGCCAATATATATATTGGCCACGGCATCAAGTGCGACACCAACCGGACCGTTGAATGTCGCACCGCTTCCCGTCCCATCAGCGCTACCACTTGTTCCAGGCACACCTGCCAGTGTGCTCACGGTCCAGTTGCTGCCAGTAAGTGTAAGCCTTCTTATCGTATCATTGAATATTTCTGGAACGTAGAGTTTCCCATCGTTTCCCAAGGCAATACCGTTTGGCCCATTGAAAAGGGCATTAGTCCCCTCCGCATCCGCGAAACCGGGGATTGCACCTTTCCCCGCAATTGTAGTAACGACCCAGTTTGTTCCCACCGGACTGACTTCTCGGATCGCATCATTAGCGAGGTCAGCAATGTATAAGTTCGTGGCGGCATCCGTCACGATTCCGGTTGGGTTAGC
>DATCBW010000256.1:0-16311 GCA_036511615.1 Verrucomicrobiia bacterium
AATTTATCGCCGGACGCCAGCACAAGAAGCAAGCCAAAGACGGCAAACGCGCGCATCTGTCGGAAACCTACGCCGTCCACGTCAATTCTTGGCTGCGGGAATTTGCCGGCACATTCCCCGGCACGGCGGTTTGCGATTTGAGCAAGGAACACTTGAACGCCTACGCCACGACCTTCAAAGCCTTCACGCCCAAAACCCGAAACCACCGCCGCGTCACGGTGAAAATGTTCCTGAAATGGTGTGTCCGGCAGGATTATCTGGCGGTGAATCATCGCCTGTTGGAAGCGGACAGTCTCGCGGTGGAAATCGCGGACGCGGCGGACGCGGACTTTTTCCGCCCGGCGGAATTGCAAACGCTCTTGGACAACGCCGCCGCCGATTTACGCCCGGTGATCCAGCCGGCTTAACGGGTCGCCCTTGGCCTCCAGCCATTGCACGCGCAGTTCCACATCAAAGCAGCCAAAGGTCCGGGCGGCCGGGTGGGTTTTCATGCCCGAATCCTAATTGATATTCGCCGCGCCATCAATCTTGCTCCCAACGGTTTTGAACTTTTCATCCACACGAGTTTCCGGAGGCGCCCTGAAATAATATCGCAATTTAATTTTTGTCAAACAATTTGGCTTTAATCAGCAGATTACGCCGATTTTTGCAGAAAAATAAATCTGCGTGAATCCGCGCAATCTGCGGATAAACTTAATTTTCCGTTTCCATTTTGTCACATCACATTAACCTCGCCGTCGTTGTGCTTGGCGCGTAATCTACACTTGTAAATTATCCGCTTGACATTATCTACAATTGTAGAGATAGTCGCGTCATGTCCAAGCCGACCGTTGAACTTACCGAGGCCGAATGGTCCGTCATCAAGGCCGTTTGGGAAACCGAACCCTGCACCGCGCCCGCCATCCGAGAAAAACTTTTTGAGCCGACGGGCTGGCATTACTCCACCGTCCGCACGCTGATGGACCGCATGGTCGCCAAGGGCGTGCTCAAGGCGAAGAAGGAGGGCAAGTTGACCATTTACCAGTCCGTCGTCACCCGCGCGCAGGCGCAGCGCGGCGAACTGGTCTATGCGCTCAAGCACGCCTTCAACGGCGCGCTCACGCCGATGGTGCAATGCCTGCTCGACACCAAGGACGTTTCGCACGCGGAACTGGACGAACTGAAAAAAATCATCGCCGCCCACGAGTCGGGAAACACGGCGAACCGCGCCGGGAAATCCGGCCGGAAAGGCCGCGCATGATTCTGCAATGGCTCACCTCCCCGGAGTGGGCAAACGTCGTCAAGGCGCTGCTGCATACGCTTTGGCAGGGTGCGGTCATCGCCGTGCTGCTTGGCTTCGCGCTGCGGCGGCTGGAGAATCCGGTCGCGCGCTATCGCTTTTCGCTCGCCGCTCTCGGCGGCGTGATGCTGGCGGGACTGGTCACCTGGGCCGTGCTGAACCGTCCGCTGTTGCCGCAACCCGTTTCCACTGCGCCGGTGGTGCAAACCGAACCGGCCAACGCACCGCTGGCGCATAACGATCTGCCGCCGCTCGTCGTAAATTTTTCACCACCGGCATCCAAACCGGCGGTGACAATGCCGTGGTCGGCATGGCTGGCAATGTTCTGGCTGGCCGGAGCGGCGGCAATGTTTTTTCGCGCGGGATTTCAAGTGGCCGGAGCGGAACGGCTCCGTCGCTCATCGCGTCCACTGGCGGATGCGCGCATTGCCGGGCTGCTCGACGATGCGCGGCGGGCCGTCGGACTCGCACGGCGCGTCCGCATCGCGGTGACGGACCGGCTCACGTCTCCGGCGGTCGTGGGCGTGCTGGTGCCGGTGCTGATTCTGCCGCTGTCGCTGACCACGACTTTGACGCCGGAACAGATTCGTTTTGTGCTGCTGCACGAACTCGCGCACATCCGGCGCGGCGATTATTTCGCCGGGCTGTTTCAATTGTTCGCGGAGGCGCTGCTGTTTTTCAATCCGGCGGTCTGGTGGATCAGCCGGCAGATGCGGATCGAACGCGAAGCCTGCTGCGACGCGCTGGCGATTGAATTGAGCGGCACGCCGGCGGATTACGCGCGGACGCTGGTGCGCGTGGCGGAAAACGTTTTGAGCAACGGGCCGGCGGCAGCACCGGCGTTTGGCGACAAGCGCGAACCATCTTCGCTCGCCGACCGTGTGCAGCGGATGCTCGTGCCGGGCTATCGTCCCAAACTGCGGCTGACGTGGCGCGCGATGCTGTTGGCGCTGTTCGTGGGCGGCGGGCTGCTGTTTCTTTCGGCGCTCAGCACACGCGTCACCGTCGCGGCCATTCTCTCGCCGCAGGAACGCATCGAACGTCTCGAACAGAAAATGACCGAGTATGGCGCGGAACCGCCGGTGCTGAATGATAACGGCAACACCACACAGGCTCCCAAGGTGAAAATTTCCGGGCGCGTCCGCATGGCCGACGGTTCGCAAATGCCGAAATGGGTTAGTCTCCATGCCGTTTCGACCATTTCACATTCATCCTCAGTTTGGGGATTTTCGTTCAGAAACGGGCTGTTCACGAACTCAGTCTCCGCCGGAACCATTTACCTTGGCGTGGAGATGACCAATTGCGCGCCCACGTTCATCGGGCCGCTCGACGGGTTCGCCACCAACCGGTTTGAAAATCTCGATCTTGTCTGCGAACGCGGCTTTGACGTGTTGTTGCAACCGGTGGACGCGGAAACCGGCAAACTGGTCATGGACGCGAAAGCTTCCACAATTTTTTGGATGAACAACAACGGTTTTCTATCTCACTTCTGGCAGTCCAGCGCGGATGGTTCCATCACGTTGACGGACTGTGCCGATTTGCCGATGGACGCCACGGTGAACGCGCCGGGTTACGAAATCGCCCAGCAGCGATTTGACCGCGTCCGTCCCGGAGAGCCATTACGGATGCAATTGCGCCGGGGCGAAATCACCACCGGCACCGTCGTGGACCAGGCCACTGGGCAGGGCTTGGCGGGCGCGACCTTGCGGTTGATTTACCAAACTGGCCGGTCAGAGGAGCGTCATCAATGGACGGATGAAATGTGGTTGCTCGGTCAGACGGATGCTGGCGGACAATTCACTTTGAACCAGCTTGCCGCCGGCACGAAATACTGGATCGGCGTGAGCGCGCCCGGCCATGAATCGGTGGTTGTCAGTTCGCTGACGCCCGGCACGAAAGACGCCGTCATCAAACTGGGACCTGAACTCGTCGTGCGCGGACACGTCGTCGGCAATCTGGATTCGTTGCAAAAATATGATCGCGTTCCCTCGTTGTATCGGTCGTTCAACGAAACCTATGGCAACAGTTCTTACGGTGATGGTGGCTGGGTGCCGTTGCACGTGGATGCTTCCGGCGTCGCCCGTTTTGAATTCACCAACCGCGTCGCCGCAAAAGTGACGCTCACCGCCGGCGCGCGCACCTTTGTGCGCAACGTGGACGCGCCGGTGGACGACTGGGTGGTTGACTTGAGCCAGCCTGCTCCCACGAACGCGACGGTCCAGACACGCGAAGTGGTTTTGCGTTTCCAATCTCCCTCCGGCGTCGCGCCGAAGGGAACGGTTTATGTCACGGTTCCCCATCAAATGGACGCCGCACGACCGGAGTATCAGCGCAAGGAGGTAAAAATTGAGAACGGCGAAGTCCATGCGCAGACGTTTGCTGGCGCATTTTTTGATTACGCACCCGCGCACACCGTCGGCTTTTGGTTCAAGCAAAACACCGTGCCGAAAATTGATGGCGGCACCAATTCGCTGGTGATTGACGTGCCGGTGGTTCCGGCCGGCGCGATTTTCGCCAGCGCCAAAAATGCCGACGGCTCGCCGGCGGGCGGCCTGTTTTTCAGCGTGGAAGAATTGAAACGCTCGCCACAGCGCCAGGACAACAGCCCGGTGACGGACGGCTCGGACAATGTTTCGGACAACGCGCCGCGCAAATGGGCTTCGGGGCCGCTGCCGCTCGGCGGCACTTATCAAGTCATCGCGTGGCGCGGCAATTCCTTTTGCGCCAGCCAGCCGGTCCAGCTCACCGACGCGCAGCCGGACGCGGAAGTGGAACTGCAATTTCCGCCCGGCCAGAGTTTCACCGGCGAAGTGCGCGACGCCGACGACCAGCCGGTTCGCAACTGTGAATCGGGCGTGGAATTCGTTGCCGGCAACAACCACAGCTTCGGATTGAAATCCGTGTTCACCGATGGGCAGGGCCGGTTCCGCGTGGACGACGCGACGCCGGGAATCGGCAAATACACCGTGGACGTTTCCAGTCCGGGCTGCCGTTCGGAAATATTCGACGTGGATTTTTCCCGGCTGCCGATGGTGTTGCAGCTTGAGCGTGGATGGACGCTGGCCGGGCGGGTGGTCGAGGCCGGCACGGGTTATGTGATTCCCGACGCGGAAATCCGCGCGTGGACGGACGGCGTGAAACTGCCGCCGCAGACCACGCGGACGGATGCCGACGGACGCTTCGAGTTCACCACGCTGGGCGACGGGCCGTATCACCTTTATGTGAGCGGCGCGGATTTTGGAACGAGCGGCAACACCGGATACAAAACCGGCCAGACCAATCTGCTGCTCAAGGTAAAGCCATATCCGGGCGGCCAGCTTGCGCCCAAAGCGCCGACCTTTGGCGATTCTTTTCAACCAGCGGGAGCCGGAGCTGGGGTGAAAATTCCGGCGACGACCATCACGGGCATCCTGACCAATCCTGATTTTCAAGCCACGCTCAAGGTGCTTCAAAAACAAGCCGGCGCACAAATGATGAACGGGCCGGAGGTGGTGATACTAACGGGCGAACACGTAAATGCAATGGACAAAAGTGTCGTGTCAGCCATGCAGAAAAAACTGGCCTTGAACGAATCCGTCGTCACGAAAACCAACTCCGCACCGGACGCCGACCGGCTGGTTCAGGAAGGCAAGCTGGATTACGAAATGGGCAAGTTGGACGAGGCCGAAAAGCTGTTCAAGTCCGCTCTAGCGTCGGATTCTGAAAACACTGCCGTAAAATACTACTTGGGATTGGTGCAAGCGGCGCGTGAGTCCTCCAAGACCAATGAAATCCCGTTCCCGGCAAGGATTCCGGTTGCTTCAGAATCTACCACAACCTTCAAAGTTGATCATCCAATCAACTTGAATGATCTAAAAAAATCCATGCTGGATGCGGGCGTGGCAGTTCCGCCAACGCTTTTCTTCGACAAGGACAATGGATTGTTGCTGGTGCGCGGCTCAAATGAGCAACTGGCGTTGGTTCACCGGCTGGTGCTGAAACTGAATGGGGCTTCGACAAATGAGATTGAAACAGCCAGCAAAAGATTCGAGTCATCCGTCCAAGCATCTTCAACGACTGACGAAACGGCGACCAATCTGTTCACGCGAATATTCAAGGTGGATCCCAATATGTTCACTTCCAACATACGAAGCGTTTTAGGTCTGCAAACCAACGACATTGCGGCGATGTTGCAAAGTCTGCTCAATACATTGGGCGTGAACTTGGACTCATCCAAAGGCGAGGCGATTTTCTACAGTTACAGGAAAGGAATGCTGCTGGTCAAAGCCACGGAGTCGGATTTGGACGCGATTACGACTGCTTTGCAAGTGCTGAACTCCGTGCCGCCCCAAATTCACATCAAGGCGCGGTTTGTGGAAGTGCCGAACGGAACCTATAAAAAACTGGTCGTGCCAAATCTGTTGACCAATTCGCTCGTCAGCAATCCGAAATTGGAAACCAACGTCTGGCAGGGATTGTTGTCGGCTGAAAAACTCAAAACGGTGTTGCAGGCGTTGGCGGCAAAACCGGGAATTATGAGTCTGGGCGAGCCGGAAGGAACCACCATGAGCGGACGGCAAATGCTGATGCGGGCAACAACAATGATTGAAGTAGCCACGAACTTAGCGATTGGGACCAATGCGGGATCATTTGTTCCGCAGACCAAAAAAGTGGAGACCGGGCCGGAGTTGGATGTGGTTCCTTATGTCTTGTCCGACGGCTACACGATCAACCTTGCGCTCATCCCATCGGACACGGAATTTCTCGGATATATTTTGCCCCAAGTCACCGGCAACTTGAATGTGGTTCAGTTTGCAACGGTATCTCCGAAGTTGACAGTCCGGGGCGTGGTAACTGCGGCGAACGTCTGGGACGGCCAGACCGTAGTGATTGGCGGACTGGCTTCATCGCCGGTTTTGGTCGCCAAGAACAAGGTGCCTGTTTGGGGCGATCTGCCGTTGTTCGGTAGATTTTTTCAAAGCGAGAGCAAGACCACCGGTGAGAAAGAACTGCTGGTTTTTATCACCGCCACCATCGTTGACCCGGCAGGTAACCGGGTTCATTCCGACGACGAATTAGACGTCGTTCTCACGCAGCCAACACAACCGGAGCAAATTGCTCACCCGGCCGGCGGCCGCAATCAATTCAACGACAAATTACGAGCCGACACTGACGGAACCCCTCCGCAACCTCCACCGTCCGACACGAAATAAATCCGGCTGACAACTGGCTGGTTCCAAACGCCGGCCAAAGGTTTTGTTTCAAGTTCGTAACACGATTTTAACCCGTCCGCCTTTGTGTTTGGCGCAAACGAAGTTATGTTGCCAGCATGGTGCCGCGCATTTTGATCGTGGATGACGAGGGCGATTTCATCGAACTGGTGATGTTTCGTCTGGCGGCCCTGCATTGCGAATTTCTCATCGCCAACGACGGCGTCCACGCCTTGAGCCAGGCGCGGCAGATGAAGCCCAGCCTCATCTTGCTGGACATTTTGCTGCCCGACCTCGACGGCCTGTCCATCTGCGAAATTCTGCGCCGCCAGCCGTCCACGAAAAACATTCCGATCATTTTCATGAGCGCGCTCACGAGCGATGTCACCAGGCGCACGGTGGCGATGCAGGCGGACGATTTTTTCACGAAGCCGCTGGATTTGCCGCGCCTCGTGCATCGCATCGCGGATTTGCTTCATTGTGAGCCTGCGAAGAAATAATTTTTCGCAGAAATTGTCGCGCGAAGGACGCGAAGGCGACGAAGTAAAAAATTGAAGTTTTTGTCCTTCGTTTTTCTTCGCGTCCTTCGCGCGACAATTCTTCTTGCGCTTCGCTTGACACGCCCGCGTTTCATCTTCATTTTCTTGTCGTTAAAGGAATCATTTAAGGAATGACATGAGCACACATAATTTATTCAACTCGCTTCAGACATTTGACCTCGGCAACGGGAAACAGGGAAACTTTTATTCGCTGCCCGCGCTGGAAAAAGCCGGCGTCGGCGCAATTTCAAAATTGCCCGTTTCAATTCGGCTGGTTCTCGAATCCGTTTTGCGCAATTGCGACGGCAAAAAAGTTTCCGAGGCGAACATCAAGGAACTCGCGAATTGGAAGCCAAACGAAACGCGCACGGCGGAAATTCCGTTCGTCGTCGCGCGCATCGTATTGCAGGATTTTACCGGCGTGCCGCTGCTCGTGGATCTGGCGGCGATGCGCAGCGCGGTCGCGAAGCTCGGCAAGAACCCGAAAATCATCGAGCCGCTCGTGCCGGTGGATTTGGTCGTTGACCATTCGGTGCAGGTGGATTTTTCCGGCGGCGCGGATTCGATGGCGAAGAATTTGGATTTGGAATTCACGCGCAACCGCGAGCGTTACCAATTTTTGAAATGGGGAATGCAGGCGTTCGACACGTTCAAGGTCGTGCCGCCGGGAATCGGAATTGTTCACCAGGTAAATCTGGAATATCTCGCCAAAGGCGTTCTCGAAGCGAACGACATTTATTATCCCGACACGCTCGTCGGCACGGATTCGCATACGACGATGATCAACGGCATCGGCATCGTCGGCTGGGGCGTCGGCGGCATCGAGGCCGAAGCGGGAATGCTCGGCCAGCCGGTTTATTTTCTCACGCCCGATGTCGTCGGTGTGCATCTCACCGGCGCGTTGCGCGAAGGTGTCACGGCGACCGACCTCGCGCTCACGGTCACGCAAATGTTGCGCAAGGCGAAGGTCGTCGGAAAGTTCGTGGAATTTTTCGGCCCCGGTGCGACGGCATTGCCGGTCGTTGATCGGGCGACGATCGCGAACATGGCGCCCGAATACGGCGCGACAATGGGATTTTTCCCGATTGACGCCGAGTGCGTGAATTATCTGCGCGCGACCGGCCGCAGCGACGAAGCGGTCAAGACCTACGAAAATTATTACAAGGCGCAGGGACTTTGGGGCATCCCGAAAAAAGGCGACATCCAATATTCGCAGGAACTGGAACTGGATTTGAATTCCGTCGTGCCGAGCGTCGCCGGGCCGAAACGTCCGCAGGACAAAATCGAATTGCCGAACATGAAACGCGATTTCATTTCGGCATTTTCAAAACCCGTCACCGAAAGCGGCTTCGGCATGAAAGTCGAAGAATTGTCGCGCACGGTTCATGTATCTGCTGGCGGCGAAATCCATCCGGGCGGCGGCAGCCAGCAGACCGTTCCCCACAGCAAACTGCCGCCGAGCGAACGAGAAATGGCCATCGAACATCCGACGCCCGATTCAATTCACGGGAAGGCGCCGCAACTCAAAGGCGATGTTCGCAACGGCTCGGTGCTGATCGCCGCCATCACGAGTTGCACGAACACGAGCAATCCGAGCGTGATGCTCGCCGCCGGTTTGCTCGCGAAAAAAGCCGTCGAACGCGGACTCACCGTCAACAGCACGGTGAAATCTTCGCTCGCGCCCGGCAGTCGCGTCGTCACGGATTATCTGAACAAGACCGGCCTCGCGCCGTATCTCGACAAGCTCGGTTTCCAAACCGTCGGTTACGGTTGCACGACGTGCATCGGCAATTCCGGCCCGCTGCATCCGGCGATTGAAGACGCGATTGTGAAAAATAATCTGGTCGCCGCGAGCGTTCTTTCCGGCAATCGAAATTTCGAAGCGCGCGTTCACCAGAACATCAAGGCGAATTTTCTCATGTCGCCACCGCTCGTCGTCGCGTTCGCGCTCGCGGGGCGCGTGGACATTGACATGAATCACGATCCGATCGGTAAAGACAAAAGCGGCGCGGACGTTTTCCTGAAAGATTTGTGGCCGACGTTGCGCGAAGTCCGCGACCTGATGCAGGCCGCGTTGCAGCCGGAAGTTTTCCGCAAACTTTACAAGGATTTCGCCGGACAAAATCCGAAGTGGAACGAAATTCCGTCCAGCACCGGCAACGTTTACGAGTGGGATCGCAAATCCACTTACATCCAGGAACCGCCATTCTTCACGAGCTTTTCGTTGCAGCCCGGCAGCATCGCGGAGATTAAAAACGCCCGCGCGCTCGCGATTTTCGGCGACAGCGTAACGACCGATCACATTTCACCCGCCGGTTCGATCAAGAAAACGTCGCCCGCCGGAAAATATCTCATCGAGAACGGCGTGACGGCGGAGGATTTCAACAGCTACGGCTCGCGTCGCGGCAACGACCGCGTGATGACGCGCGGCACGTTCGCGAACGTGCGCATCAAAAATCTGATGGTGCCCGGCGTCGAGGGCGGCGAAACTATTTTTTATCCGCCAACTCATAGCACTTGGCATGCAACTGGACATGGTGATGCCAAAAAAGTTGAAGTGCCAATTTATGGCAACCCAACTAGAATGAGTATTTATGACGCTTCAATCGCTTATCAAAAACTCGGCACACCGCTCGTGATTCTTGCCGGACAGGAATACGGCACCGGCTCGTCGCGCGATTGGGCCGCGAAAGGCACGAACCTGCTCGGGGTGAAAGCCGTCGTCGCGCAAAGCTTCGAGCGCATCCATCGCAGCAACCTCGTCGGCATGGGCGTGCTGCCGTTGCAATTCAAGGAAGGCACGACCGCGCAGACGCTCAAGCTCGACGGCACGGAGACTTACGACATCGTCGGCCTCGACGCGAACATCAAGCCGCAGCAAGACCTCACTCTGAAAATCACGCGCAAGGACAGGAAGATTGAAAATGTTTCCGTCCGCTGCCGCATAGATACGCCGATTGAAATTGATTACTACCAGCACGGCGGCATTTTGCCTTTTGTGTTGCGGCAGTTGGTCGCGAAGGCGTAAGCTTGCGGTGCTGATTACAGAATCGGCATACAAACGTGAGACCTGTAAATCAAATTGAAATTGTCGGTTTCAAATCCATTCGAGAAGCGAAGTTGGATTTGAAGCCTTTAAATGTTTTCATCGGACCGAATGGCGCGGGAAAGTCTAACTTTATTGGCGTCTTCAGACTTCTACACCGAATCATTGAACAGAAATTGGGTGTTTATGTTGGTGAGCAAGGCGGAGCAAACTCACTGCTTCACTTCGGGCGTAAACATACCCAAAAAATATCTTTGAAGATTGATTTTGCCGATGGAAGCAATTCTTACGGATGCGTGTTGGCCCCAAATTCTGAAGACGGTCTTTTCTTTCAGGACGAGTGGTGCAGTTTTTCTGGAACTTTCAATCGTTCCGGATACAAGGCAAAAGACTATCGAGTTCAGTTGGCAAGTGGTGAACGCGAAACAAAGCTCCTGCAAGAAGCCGAAAGCCACAAGGGAGGAATCGCTTCTTACGTCCGGGATGACTTTCGCAGTTGGCGGCTTTACCATTTTCACGACACAAGTTCTACCGCTGGTGTGAAGCAGACCGGCGATCTTTCGGATAATCGTCATCTTCGCGATGGTGCTTCCAACCTTGCCGCCTTCCTTTATCAACTCCAACAGAACCAGAAACCAAGCTTTGACAACATAGTTGGTGCAGTTCGAATGGTTGCTCCGTTCTTTGAGAATTTTGTGCTTGCACCGTCTAAGTTGAATCCTGAAAAGATTCGGTTGGAATGGAAAGAGCAAGGAAGCGATGAATATTTCAATGCCTCTGCTTTGTCGGATGGCACTCTGCGTTTTATCTGTCTTGCAACGCTATTGTTGCAACCTTCACTTCCCTCGGCTGTTTTGATAGACGAGCCGGAGTTGGGGCTTCATCCAGCAGCCATCACGCTTCTGGCAGAGCTGCTCCGTTCAACTTCGAAGCGTTCGCAGGTAATTGTTTCAACCCAATCCGTCACGCTGGTCAACCAACTCTCGCCAGACGAAGTTGTCGTCGTTGAACACAATGAGGACACCACTTCATTCCGACGATTGGCCGAAGAACAGTTGAAAGACTGGATTGGTGACTATGGCCTCGGTGAACTTTGGGAAAAAAACCTTGTCGGAGGCCGACCGTAAAATGATCAAGGTGCTCATTCTTGTCGAAGGTCAGACAGAAGAAGCTTTTGTAAAAAGTCTTCTGGCCTCGCACCTGCGTGGATTGGGCGTGATCGCAATTCCAGTTATTGTTGCCACAAAACGGTTGCTGACCGGGGACAAAAAGCGTGGTGGCTATGTGCCTTATCCACGATTGCGAGCGGAGGTGTTGCGTTTGCTCAATGATTCCAGTGCTCCCTGCGTGACAACCATGCTGGACTATTATGGTCTAGCGCCCGAATTCCCTGGGCGAGAAACTCCTGTCGGCAAGACATCATTGGAGAAAGTTTCATCAGTCGAGCAAGCTTGGATAACAGATATCAATAGTGCTCGATTCATTCCCTATCTAGCTCTGCACGAATTTGAGGCCATGTTGTTCACCGAGCCCACCGTCATTGCCAGCAGTTTTGGTCAGTCTGGCCTTCAGTCAGCACTTCAAAACATCCGAGCATCATTTCCGTCTCCAGAAGATATCAATGACCATGAGGAAACCGCTCCCTCGAAGCGTTTGGGTAAACTTTTTCCCGGCTACAACAAACCATTTTACGGCGAGTTGATTGCTGAAAGAATCGGAATCGAACGGATTCGTGCTGAGTGTGTTCATTTTGCAGCTTGGTTGGAAAAACTTGAATCGTTTGGGTCGGCTCCCATTATCGCATAGTGCCTTGTAAATGGGTCAGCTCTTGGCTTTGAAACTAATCCGTTCGCGTGGTTCGCGGTTCACCTCACAAAAGCCGCTTGCCATGTAGCCCTGAAAGGGCTACATTCAGCGCATGGGCAAAACCGCCAACATCCGCGCCCGCGTCGAGCCGGGCTTGAAAACCGAAGTCGAAAATATTCTTTCGGATTTGGGACTCACCGTTTCCGAGACGGTGCATCTGCTTTACCGGCAGATCAAGCTGCAACGCGGTCTGCCCTTTGACGTGCGGATTCCGAACGCGCTGACGGCGCGCACGCTCAACGCCAGCAAGGCGGGAAAAAGTGTAAAACGGTTTGGCAGCAAAAAGGAACTCTACGCCGATCTGGGCTTGTGAGGACGTTCAGCCGCACCAGCCAGTTCAAAAAAGATGTCAAACGCGCGGACAAGCGCGGACAAGCGCGGCAAGGACATGGCGCAGCTCAAGGCCGTGCTGGAACTGCTGATTGACGGCGAGCCTTTGCCGCCGGAATACAAAGACCATCCCCTGCGCGGAAATTTTGCCGGCAGCCGCGACTGCCACATTGAGCCGGATTGGGTTTTGATTTACACGCTGGCGGAAAACGGTTCATACGTCCGTTTTGAACGCACCGGCACGCACAGTGATTTGTTTCGCTGAAGGAATTTTAATTCGCGCAATTCGCGTCACAGTTTTTTGCATTGCGGTCAATTACCAGCCGTTTCCAAAATTTTTCCAAGAATCTGCCGGATGTCCTCGTTGTGCCGTCGCCGCCCAATCGCGTATGCTGCGGGCTGTGATTCATAATGTTCACGAGATCGCGGCGGAAGTGATTCGCAAAGCCATCAGCCGTTGCCCGCCGGGCAAGGCGGCGCTGGCCGTCAATGGCAGCGCCGCCAGATCATTGGTCAGGCGCACCAGCGGCACTTCTTCAATCAAAAACGTCCGCCCGCCCGCATGAATCCACCGTTTATAGACGCTCGTCATCCCCGCCTTCAACCGGCCCAGCAGATTCGTCTGGCCGCCGCCATCGCCCACGGCAAACGCCTTGCCCTGCGTCATCGTCATCCGGCCAAACTGCAACGTGCTGTCCTGCAAACCAAACTCCACATTCGTCTGCCCCGGCAGGGACTGCGGGTCCGCCGTGTTGAAAAATTCCGTCACCAGTTGCAGCGTGCTGCGGGCGTTGCTCAAACCAAATTGAGCCGGCTTGCCAATCAACCCGGTGACAGCACCGCCACGCAAACCACCAAGGCCGCGCTGGTGGCAAAATCTGTGGCGCACGAAATGGCGGCGGATTTTGTGACCCATTTGCGAGCCGACCGCCAAGCCATCACCGGTGCGCAAATAACGCGGAAGGCGGCCGGGAAGACCGCGTGGGCGACACGGCCAACATCAATCCGCTTATCCGGCAGGATGTCAAGGCGGCGAACACTCTCGATGCGATCATGCACAACAAATATGCCTCGCAACCGGCCAAGCTCGCGGCGTGGACGAGCGCCAATCATCTGGAACACGCAGCGCATCGGAATAATTCCAAACCGCAACCCGCGCCGCAAACGCCGCCAAAAACTTCGTAGGCGCAAATAATTTGGATTTGCCGGCCGCGTTCATTTGAGCGCGGCTTTTTTACTTGGCAGTTCGGACATTAGACTTTTGCTCAAAAAAACTTTTGCTATAATGGTTTTCATGTATCGGACGCAGGATTTACACGTCAAAGAAATTGTTCCGTTGCTCGCGCCGCGCGCCATCAAGGCCGTCTCGCCGGTCGGCGAAGCGGTGAACGCCACCGTCGCGCGCAGCCGCGAACGCATCATCCGCATTTTGCGGCAGGAAGACCCGCGCCTGCTCGTCGTCATCGGGCCTTGCTCGATTCACGACGAAAAAAGCGCGCTGGAATACGCGACGAAATTAAATGCGCTGCGAGTTGAATTTGCCGACCGCATGGAAATCGTCATACGCGTCTATTTTGAAAAACCGCGCACGACCATCGGCTGGAAGGGACTCATCAATGATCCGCATCTCGACGGCTCGCAGGACATCGAAACGGGATTGAAAACCGCGCGCAAGCTGTTGCTGGAAATTGTCGGCATGGGCCTGCCGGCGGCGACGGAATTTCTGGATCCCATCGTGCCGCAATACATCGCCGACCTTATCACCTGGGCGGCCATCGGCGCGCGGACGACGGAATCGCAGACACACCGCGAAATGGCGAGCGGACTTTCCATGCCCGTCGGCTTGAAAAATTCCACCGACGGCAGTTTGCAGGTGGCGATTGACGCGATGGGCGCGACGCGGCATCCGCACAGTTTTCTGGGCATGAACGAGGATGGCGTGACGAGCATCGTCCGCACGACCGGCAACCCGCACGCGCACGTCGTGCTGCGCGGCGGACGCGCGATGACGAATTACGACGCGGCCAGCATCCAGTCGGCGGAGCAGAAATTGATTGCCGAAAAACTGCCGCCGGTGCTGATGGTGGATTGCAGCCACGCGAACTCGGAAAAAAAATTCGCCAAGCAGGAGGACGTTTGGCACAGCGTCATCGAGCAGCGCACGGGCGGAACGAAGTCGCTCATCGGCCTGATGGTCGAGAGCCATTTGAACGAAGGCAACCAGCCGATTCCAAAAAATTTGCGGGAGTTGCGCTACGGTGTGAGCATCACCGATTCCTGCGTGGGCTGGGAAACGACGGAACGGATGCTGCGCTGGGGTTACGAGGCGCTGGAAAAAATTGCGCCGGCAAAAGCCGTTGTCGCAGCCTGATTTTTTCAGAATCGGTAACCGATGGAAAATGAAACCGTCGGAACCCAGAGTTGATATTTTCCCGCCGCCGATACGCCTGTGTATGGGTCGGTGTTTCCCGACGTGGCGTAGATTGTGCGAACCGGGCCGGCGATGACCTGTCCGGCCAGCGCCCAATGCCAGTGTTTGCCGTTGCGGCCAAAGCCAAGGCTGCCGACGTGAAGATTTGTGTCCGGAATGGCGGGCGTGTAGTCGGCGGACGACGTGGTGTCGGAACTGTAAAAATATCCCGCGCTGGCATACCAGCCGTCGTTGAAATAGCGGGTCACACCGAATTTATACTGCCAACTGTCATGCCAGTTCAGTTGCAGCGGGAGGTCGAAGCCGAAAATATTTTTTGTTCCGCTCAACGTCACCGTTCCCAGCGTGTTCCAGTTGATGTAATCCGTGTCAAACTCGATGTTCCACTTGGGCGTCGGGCGGAACGAAAGGCCGGCGGAGACGGTTTGTGGAAACGGCACGCTGGCTTTGGTGGCGGCGGAATAAGTTGGACCCGCGCCGGGATAGTAGGTCGAGGTGCCGCTGAAATCCATCGTGGTGGCGAGACGATAATCCAGACCCAGAGACCATTTGGGCAGTGGCTGCCAGAGCAAACCGGCGGTGAGGCCAACGGCATAGTTGTCGCCAAGGAATTGAAAATTGTCATTCTGCGACGTCAGGCCGCGATTGAATTTGATCCGCGCGTAATTGATGGTCGGCCCGACGGCAATCGAAAGAGTTTTGGTGGCCTGCCACGACACCACGGGGTTCAGTGTGAAAAAATAAAGTTTGGAGTCAATGGCCAGCGAGCGCAGCGGGGAATCTTGCGGCCAGTTCACGCCGAGGCCAAAGGGCGAATACACGCCAAGGCCAAACGAGAGCGGCAGGTTCGTCGGCGAATAGGTGGCGTAAATTTGCGGAATGGAAAGCTCTTCAAATTTCGTGTCGGCGTGCGCTCCGCCGAACGAGTCGTAACCGACATCAATGCCGAGATAATTCAAGTCGCCAAGCTGCGCGTCGAATCCGGGAATCTGCGAGATGCCCGCCGGATTGTAGTAAATCGCGGACGGATTGTCGGCGGTCGCGGCGAAGGCGTTGCCGCGCGCGATGGCGGCGGCGTCCTGATTGGGAATCAGAAAGCCGATAGCGTGCGAATTATATGACCAGAGCAGTCCAAATCCGAGCACCAGAAAATACGCCAAGTTGAATTTATGCGCGTATTTTTTATTCAATTGTTTTATCATAGGTTTCAATCGGTTATCCAACGGTTTATTTTAGGACAATCTGTGTCCCGTGACGATACAGGAATCCGGCGCATTTCTCTATTGCTTGATACGGCTTCGCACCGACCCGACCAGCATTGCTTGCGGTGTAGTGAACTAAAGCAGCGGTGATGCCAGAAAAATCGCTTTGTTTTGGCGCGGGAAATGTTTCATGCTGCACATAAGATGAACGCGACTATCAACGGACGTGGAAGTGAAAAAGCAAGCCCACCTAGTATGTCCCAGGACAAAACGGCACAATCCATACCTGCCCTGCCGCCACAACCACAGTCCGCTCCGTTGGCTCATGATGGTAATGAAAGTCGGGTGGTGTTCCATACGGCAGCGGAGGTTGCGTTGCGCGGCGTTCCGTTGAGCATCACGCGACACGCTGTGATCTTTGAATTGTAT
>DATCBW010000257.1:0-6182 GCA_036511615.1 Verrucomicrobiia bacterium
AACACCAATTCCAGCGGCAACAGTTCCGATTCAGTGAACCATTATTATTTCAACGCAAGCAACACTCTGGCCGGGGCGAAATTCAACGCGACCGCCACGCTGGTCTGGAACCGCCAGCAAAACCAGTCTGGCATCAACAACCTCAACCTGTTTCTTTACAACTGCGCCAACAGCAATCTCGTCGCCAGCAGCACCAGCACGGTGGACAATGTTGAACACATCTATCTGCCACAGCTCGCCCAAGGCCGCTACGATCTCCAGGTCTGGAAAGCCGGAGGCATCCCCGGCTTCAACATCGTCAGCGCCGCCGAACCTTATGCGCTGACGTGGGAATTTTTCTCGGAGACGCTGTCCGTCACCAATTTGAATGGGACGCCCGCGCTGACGTGGCCCGTTTATCCGGCCGGATTTACAGTGGAAACCGCGACCCGCGTCGTCGCGCCCGTTTGGAGCACAGGCAGCCTTCCTTTGCCCGTCATTGCCAACGGACAAAACTATCAGTTGTTGAGCGCGACCAACGCCGCCCAATTTTTCCGATTGAGACGGCCCTGAAAGTTCGTGTAAAACGGTTGTTCAGAAATTTCTCACGATTTCATTGGCAGCTTGTGCAAAGCTGGGAATCCGGTTGAATAATTCCGCAATGCAAATCTACGACAGTCCCACGTTTCAGAGGGCGTGCCGGCAGTTTGACCTGGTGGCCGACCGGCTGCAAATTCCGGACAGCGACCGTGAACGGCTTAAATTTCCCAAACGCTCGCTTGCGGTGGCGCTGCCCGTTCGCATTGATGACGGGTCCACGAAAGTTTTCTCCGGCCACCGCGTGCAGCATCATCTCACGCTTGGCCCCCAAAGGCGGACTGCGTTATCATCCCGACGTGACGCTTGGTGACGCCGGCGGCGTAATCGTCAGCTATTTTGAATGGGTGCAGGATTTGCCGAGCTTTTTCTGGAGCGAAACAGAAATCACCGACAAGCTCTTCCGCATTTTGGAAACGTCGGGGACACAGATTCTAACCACAGCCGCCGGGAAAAAATCTCCATGCGCATGGCCGCATTGAGCATGGGCATCAGCCGCGTGTTTGAGGCCAAGAAACAGCGCGGATTATTCCCGTGACACTCTGGAAAAATTGCCGAGCACAAAATGTTTGCCGACCCGGTGACTGTCAGCAATGGCTGCGGAGATGAAGTTCTTCCCAATTTCCACCGCGTGCGGCAACGGATGGCCGAGCGCCAGCGCCGCGCAGATGGCCGCCGAACAGGTGCAGCCGGTGCCGTGCGTCGAAACGCCTTTTACGAACGGTGCGGACAAAAGCAATTCCGTTTTGCCGTCGAAGAAAATGTCAATGGCTTCACGGACGCCTTTCAAGTGCCCGCCTTTCACCAAAGCCGCGCAGCCCCAGCGCGAACGGATTTTTTTTGCGGCAACGCGCATTTCTTCAATTGAAGAAATTTTTCCGCCGGCCAAAATTTCCGCCTCGTCCAGGTTCGGCGTGACCAGCGCGGCGAGCGGCAGAAGTTTTTCGCGCAGGATTTTTTCCGCCGCCGGTTGCAGCAGACGCGCGCCGCTGGTGGAAACCATCACCGGGTCAACGACCAGTTTTAGTTTTTTTGTCGTTAATTTTGAGTTTTGGAAAAAGTCCGCAACGATGGAAATGTTTTCCGCCGAGAACAACATTCCGGTTTTTATCGCGCGCGGCGGCAGCTCCTCAAACACGGCCTCGATTTGCTGCCGCAGCATTTGGGGCGAACACGGCTCGACGCCGAGAATGCGCTTCGGATTTTGGGCGGTGAGGCAGACAATGGCGCTGGTGCCGTGAACGCCCAGCGCGGCGAAGGTTTTCAGGTCGGCCTGGATGCCCGCGCCGCCGCCGCTGTCGGAACCGGCGATGGTCAGGGCGACAGGCAAAATTTTTCTCGTAATCATAATCGTAATCCCAATCTTAATCCCGGAACACCAAGCCGATTAAGATTAGGATTAAGATTAGGATTAGGATTAAAAGAAACAACTTTGAACTTTGAACCCGGAACTTTGAACTTATATTGGGCGCATGGATAAAGACAAAGTGGCGGAAATTCTCGTCGAGATTGGAACGCTGCTGGAATTGAAGGGCGAAAACCCGTTCAAGACGCGCGCTTATGCGAACGCGGCGCGGACGCTCGAAGGTCTGGGCGAGCCGCTCGCGAAACTCGTCGCGGAAAAGCGGCTGGGTGAAATCAAGGGCATCGGCGAGGCGCTGGAACAGAAGATCACGGAACTGGTCGAGACGGAAAAATTGAAATACTACGACGAGTTGAAGGCCTCGATTCCGCCGGGCTTGATTGCGATGCTGGAAATTTCCGGCCTCGGTCCAAAGAAAATTCAGGCGCTGAACAAAAAGCTCGGCGTGGATTCCATTGAAAAACTGGAGGCGGCCTGCAAAGCCGGAAAAGTGGCGGAACTGGACGGTTTTGGCGAGAAGACAGAGATGAACATTCTGGAGGGCATCGAGCGCAAGCGGACTTACGCGAGCAAACATTTGTTGAGCCTGGCGCTGCGGGCCGCCGAGCCGTTGCTGGAGAACTTGCGCGAACACCCGGACGTGATCCGTTGCAGCACGGCGGGCAGTTTGCGCCGGTTCAAGGAGGTCATCGGCGACATTGATCTGCTGGCGTCGTCAAAAAAACCGGCGGAGGTGATTGAGTTTTTCGTTTCGCAGCCGGGCATCGTCAAGGTGCTGGCCAAAGGCGAAACGAAGGCGAGCGTGATTTTGGACGGCGGCATCCAGTGCGATTTGCGCGTGGTGAGCGACGCGGAATTTCCGTTTGCGCTGGCGTATTTCACCGGCAGCAAGGAACACAACATCGTCATGCGGCAGCGCGCCATCCAGCGCGGATTGCGGCTGAATGAATACGGCCTGTTCAAGTCCAAGGAGGAAACGCGCGATGTGAAATTGTTGGTGAAGTGCGCGGACGAGGCGGAGATTTTTCAGAAACTGGATTTGGTGTCTGTGCCGCCGGAACTCCGCGAGGACCACGGCGAATTTTCGGCCGCGGAAAAAGACGAACTGCCCAGACTGATTGAATGGACGGATTTGAAGGGCGCGCTGCATAACCATTCGAACTGGAGCGACGGCCACAACACGCTGGAGGAAATAGCGACCTACATGGAGGAGTTAGGCCTCGAATACTGGGCCATCACGGATCACTCCAAATCGTCGTATCAGGCGAACGGGCTGGATGCGAATCGGCTGCGCGAGCAGATCCAGGAAATCAAAAAGTTGAACGACCGTTTCGCCGGTGAAGGGCGCAAATTCCGGCTGTTGACGGGCAGCGAGGTGGACATTTTGAAGGAACGGCTGGATTTTGACGACGCTTTGCTGGCGGAACTGGACGTGGTCGTCGCCAGCCTGCACGTTCCCAGCAGCAGCGAGGCTGAAAACACGAAAAGGATACTGCGCGCGGTGGAAAATTCGTTCGTCCACATCCTTGGTCATTTGACCGGGCGGCTGTTGCTGGAACGCGAGCCGTATCCGGTGAATGTGCCGGCGGTGATTGACGCGTGCGCCGAAACCGGCACTTGGATTGAGTTGAATTGCAATCCGCGCCGGTTTGATCTGGACTGGCGGCACTGGCCTTATGCCAGGAGCAAGGGTGTCAAGTGTGTCATCAATCCCGACGCGCACCGCAATGAACACGCGGGTTTTCTGCGGCTGGGCGCGGGCATCGCCCGCAAGGGCTGGCTCGAAAAAAAGGATGTGTTGAACACGCTTCCGTTGAAATTGCTGCTAAAAGAACTGTGACGGGACGGTTACGGGCTGGAAACGCAATGGTGTCATTTGCACAGGTTTCGGCAATTTTTGTTGTGAATAAATTCAAAAAAATGTTTTGACGCGATGCTTGTGAACCGATAGTCTTGAGCCTGTCATCGGCTGCCAGCACTTTTTTTGAACGTCAGATGTGTTTGGGCGGTCTGATTCAAATTCAGACTTATATGAAAAAAATGTTTGTTTCTGCCAGCTTGGTTGCCGCTGGCGTTGCCGGGATTCAACCGGCTTTTGCGCAAGGCTTGGATTTGGTTTCACCGAAGGCTTGGAACGTTTCCGCGACGCTGCGAGGCTTTTACGACGACAATTACAACATTGCCAATAATGGCAAGGGCAGTTCGGGGTTTGAAGTTTCTCCAAGCATCTCCTACAATCTTCCCCTGCAACAGACGGACATGGGAATTCGTTATATTTACGGTCTTTATTATTACCAGGACCGTCAGGACATGGGGCTGAATGCGTTCGACCAGTCGCATCAATTGGACATTTGGCTGGATCACGCGATCAATGCGAACTGGCATTTGAAATTTACGGACACCTTCGCCGTCGGCCAGGAACCGGATTTGCTCCAGCCAGCCATTGGGACGCAATCTGCAGTTTTGTATCGCCTTAATGGAGACAATTTCGCCAACCACGCCAACATCACGATGAACAACCAGTGGACGCGGCAGTTCAGCACGTCGCTTCACTATGGAAACGATTATTACGACTACGACAACAGCGGCACAACGGTTGTGGGGACAACGCCTGGCTTTGAAGGTTTGAGCGGCGGTGGGGCGAGCTTGGCTGGCCTTCTGAACCGTGATGAAGAGAACATGGGGCTTGACTTGCAGTGGACCTTCAGCCCGGAGACGATGGTTTTCGTTGGATATAATTTCGGCCTGGTCAGTTATCTCGGAAACGAACCGATTTCCGTTTTTAATTATTTTACATTGGATAACAGCGGTTTGACTGGACACTCAATTGTTTTTGACAGTGCCTCCCGTGACAGCATGACGCACCAGGCGCACGTCGGTATTACCCACGAAATAACGGCCAACATGAGCGCCACGGTCAGCGTCGGAGCTTCCTATACGGACAATTACAATGACCCGTTAAACAAAACAACGAGCTGGGCTCCCTATGCAAACGCTTCCATCAGCTACAGCTATCTTCCGGGCAGCTACGTTCAAATGGGTGCGGTTCAAAGCCAGAATGCAACCGATGTAGTGCGACCGGGGGCAGACGGAAACATAACGCAGTTTCAGAACACAACCATGTTTTATGCCGACGTGAACCATCACATCACTGAAAAATTATTGGCGACGGTGATTGGCCGCTTCGCCTATTCGACCTTTGAAGGCGGAGGGAGCGGTTACAGTCCGGACAAGGATTACAGCTTCGGATTCAATTTAAGCTATCAGATCACCCAGCATTTTTCCGCCGAAGCCGGCTACAATTACGATCACCTTTTATCGGATTTGAGCGGCGCTTTCGAGCGCAACCGGGTTTATCTCGGCGTGAGCGCCAATTACTGAAAGTCTCTTCTGGAACCGCATGATTTGAACGTGAAGCCGGGAGCCTTGTCCAACCTTGGCTCCTTTTTTCTTTTATTATGAGCCAAATAAACAACCCCGCGACGCCGGCGGCACCGCCGCCGGAAGCCCGGCTGCACTTTCTGGATTACTGGCGCGTGATCCGCATCCGCAAGGCGATCATCATCACGGTTTTTCTCATCACGGCCATCATCGCCACGGCGGTGACTTTTATTTTGCCCGAATCCTATGCCAGCACGGCTAGAATCGAGGTGGAGAGCAACGGCGGCATTATTCAAAACATTGAAGGGCAGCAGGCAGCACAGCAGTCTGACTACAACCCGTATTTTATCCAGACGACGTTTGAGATCATGCAGTCGGAAATGGTTTTGAGCAACGTCATTTCGGCCATGCACCTCAATGAAGTGTGGGGCAAAAAATATGCCAATGGCGAGACGCTCAAGACCACGGAGACCATGGACATTCTCAAGGGACACATGAGCCTTACCCCGGTGCGCAACACGAAACTGATTGCCATCACCGTCTACAGCGACGACCCGAAGGAAGCTGCCGATCTGGCCAACGAGATTGCCGCGTCTTATGCGCAATATCGTATTCAGAACAACTCGACAGTATCTGGTGAAGGACTTCAGGCGCTGCAAACCCAGTATTTGCAGGATTCCAACAGCATTCAGGTTGCGCAACAAGATGCGGAAGTTATGCGCCGCACCTTGGGCATCAGCGGCGGTGACAGCCCTAATTCATACATCCCCGGGCCAACATTGAACGCGGTCACACTCCAAAAATTGCAATCGGACATGCTTGAGGACGAACGCATCTACGAAGAGAGGCTTGTGAACCTTCA
>DATCBW010000258.1:0-31464 GCA_036511615.1 Verrucomicrobiia bacterium
TGACCTCGCCGCGCGCACCGCAAAACGCGCGGCGGCGGCGGACCGGGCCGGTTTGCTGCCGGGGGAGTTCACGACGCGTTATCACCAGCAGTTCGTTGACCGGCTGTGGCTGCGCGGCCTGGCGTATGCAGGCTTGGCGTATATGGCCGGTTTGGCTGTTTATTTTGGCATGGTGGGTTTTCGCGGTTATCAGACGCAAAAAGTCGAGGCGGCCGTGGCGCAAATCAGCAACGCCTACACGAACACGATCCAGCTCAAGGCGCGGCTGGGCGTGCTGCAGGAACGGGAAAAGTTGAAATACGCCGCGCTGGACTGCTGGAAAATCGTGGCGGAACAGTTGCCGCAGCGCGTCATTCTTCAACGGATGAGTTTTGCGGACGGACGGAAACTGTCGTTGAGCGGCGCCGCGCCGCAGGACCAGATCAACACGTTGTTTGATTTCAACTCCGCGATGCAGAAGGCGACGCTCAACGGCCAGCCGATGTTCGACCCCGCCAAGGGCGAGACCGTCAGCCCGAAGACGGGTCCCAACAACATGGCAACCTGGAATTTCAGCCTGGAACTCCGGCAATCGGAGGTGGTGCCGGAATGAAAAAGTATTTTGACCAGTTGCAGCCGCAGGAACGCCGCCTTGTGATTGGCGTGGGCGTGGTGGTGCTGATCGTGCTCAACTGGTGGTTCGTCTGGCCGCATTTTTCGGACTGGAGCAACCTGGACGCCCGGCTCAACAGCGCCAGCGCCAAATTAAAATCCTACCAGGCGATGCTGGCGCAAAAACCGGAACTGGAGAAGCAGTTGCAAAAATATGCCAGCGCGGGCGAAGTGGTCGCCCCGGAAAACCAGGCGATTGATTTCATGCGCACCATCACGGCGCAGGCGGCGGCGTGCGGCTTCGGCATCCAGAACTTCAACGCCCATTCGCTGATGAGCACCAACCAGTTCTTTGTCGAACAGGTGCAGAACATCAACGTGGTCGCGACCGAGCCGCAACTGGTGGATTTCCTCTACAAGATCGGTTCCGGCAACTCGATGGTGCGCGTGCGCGACCTGGAGCTGCAGCCCGACCAGCCGCGCCAGCGGCTTTCCGCCAACATCCGGCTCGTGGCCAGCTATCAGATCAGCCCCAAGGGGACAACCGCCGCGAAAAATTCAACCGCAAAGGCAAAATGAAAACGATCCTCCTCACACTGTTGCTGGCCCTGGCCAGCCTCGAACTTCCGGCGCAACCGGCACCGAACCCGCCAGCCGGTCCGGGCGGCCTGCCGGCGCCGGGCGTGCCCGCCGCGCCCACCGCCGGCACGCAGCCGGAGGAGATGGTGCCGCCGCGCTATATTGATTTTCAAGGCGTGGACGTGAGCCAGGTGCTGCAGGTTTATGCCAAGCTCGTGAACCGGACGGTTCTGCACGCCCAGTTGCCGGACGCAAAAATTGTGCTGGAGACGCAGACGGCACTCACCAAGACCGAGGCGATCGAGGCGTTGCAGGCGGTGCTGGCGATGAACAATGTTTCCGTGGTGAACATCGGTGACAAGTTCGTGAAAGCAGGGCCGTCGGACCAGGCGAACACCTACGGCGCGGAATTCAACAATCAGAACGCAACAAACCTGCCGGACTTGGGAACGTATGTGACGCGTATCGTGCAGTTGCATTACGTCAAGCCCAGCCAGATGATGCAGGCGCTCACGCCGTTTCAGAAGCTGCCAAATTCCATCATTGCGATTGACGACAATGGCATTCTCATCATCCGCGACTACGCCGAAAACGTGAAGCGGATGCTGGAGATGATTGCCAAGATTGATATTGATGTGCCGGCGGTCTATGTCTCCGAAGTCATCCCGATTCGCTATGCGAAGGTGGACGAAATCGCCAGCGTGTTGAACAATCTCGGCGGCAGCGGCGGTTCAACGGTGAGCATCGGCACCGCGCCCAACACCGGCCAGATCAGCGGATTCGGCAGGGGCGGTGGCGGCGTTACGGGGATGAGTTCTGGCGTCAACAGCAGCGGCGGCATCAACGGCAGCGGTGCCAACCCATTCGGCGGCGGCGCGGCGCGGTCGTTGGGCGGCGCAACGGCAAATCCCAACGGCACACCGTCCAGCCCCACCAGTTACACGCAACGCCTGAACAACCTTCTCGGCAATCGGAGCCAGCCGTCCGGCGGCGGCGGCAACGAACCAATCCAGTTGTTCGGACAGACGAAAATCATTCCCGACGAAAGCAGCAGTTCGCTGCTGGTTTTTGCCACGCGGCAGGACATGGACATGATCACGAACATCATCGCCAAGCTCGACGTGCCGCTGGCGCAGGTGCTCGTCGAGGCGGTCATCATGGACGTGACGCTCGGCAGCTCGTTCAATTTCGGCGTCTCGGCGGCGCAGAATCCCAAGACGGTCTGGAACCCGGGCAATGCTTCGGACATCGGCAGCACTGTGGCCACTGCGGGCGGGGCCAACAACGGCCAGTCGTTCCTGAATTTTTTGAGCAGCGCGCTGGGCACCAACGGCAGCGCCAGCACTTTTGCCAGCAGCCTCCCCGGCGGCTTCAGCTATTTCGGCAACATCGGCCCGTCCTTTGACCTCGCCCTGCAGGCGGCGGCGGGCGACAACCATGCGAGCATCATCCAGCGTCCGCGCATCCAGACGTCGCAGGCCAAGCTCGCGCAATTTTTCGTCGGAGAAACCAAGCCTTACGTCACCTCCACCTACAACGGCTACAGCGGCGGCTACGGCGGCTCGTCCTATTCGCAGTTGTCCGTCGGCGTGGAACTGGACGTGACACCTTACATCAACCCCGACGGCGAGGTCACCATGGACATCCAGCAGGAGATTGACGACTTCAACGGCACGACCGCCATTGCCGGCGTCGGCGACGTTCCCAACACCATCAAACGCACGCTCAATACGACCATCACCGTCCGCGACCGCGACACGGTCATGCTCGGCGGCTTCATCAAGTCGGACAAATCCACCAGCAAATCCGGCGTGCCGTTCCTGCAGGACATTCCGCTGATCGGCAACCTGTTCAGCCAGCGCAATGACGCCAAGGACCGCCAGGAACTGATCGTCTTGATGCGTCCCACCGTCTTAAAAACGCCCGAACTGGCCGCGCGGAACACCATCGAGGAAGCCCGGCGGCTGCCGGGAATTTCCGCCGAGGCCGCCGAGGCCGCCCAGGACGAAGCCAAGCTCATCGAGGCCGAGCGCAAAACGGAATTGAAAAACTACACGAACGGCGTCAACACGAACGGCTTTTTCAACATGTTCATGCCGCCGGACACAACCACCAACGCCGCGCCCGCCGACAGCGGCGAAATTTCCGCGCCGGAAAACATGACGGGCATGAAATCAGGCACGCCGATGGATTCCGCCGCCGCGCAAGAAAAAGCCCGCGCCGAGTTCCTGCAAAAAGACGCCGCGCTGAAGGCGGCTCTCAATGCGCCGCCCGTTTCCCCGGCGCAAAAAGCCAAGCTCAATGTGCTGCTCAACAGTTACATGGCCGGCAAAATTTCGAGCGAGGAATATGCGGCCGACCGCCAGAAAATCCTGTCTGAAGGCAGGTGAATTTATTTTGCCGGCGCGTTGGTGTTCACCAGCGGGAACAGCTCCTCGAAACTGCGGAGCGGATGGAGCGGCGCCAGCAGGATTTTGGCGAACGGAAAATAAATCGGCGTGACTTTCGGGTCGCTGATCAGCCCGTTCACCTGGCATTCAAAAATTTTGCTCACCGGCGTCAGCACCAGGCTGACGAGCGAACCCAGCACCGGCGTGTTCCGCATCAACTGCGCCGTCACCCGCGCATTCACGTTCTGCTCCAGGTCCACCGTGCCGGCGTATTGCAGCCGCATCGTGGCCGTTTGAATTTCCAGCGAGTCGGAACGAATGACGCCGTTGGTCAGCACAAACACCGCCCGCGCCTCCGTCGCGCGGCTGTTGCCCAGCCCCGGCGTGAAGGTGTTCAACACCGGCGAGAGGAAACCAAAGACCGGGATGTTCCACAGCAGCCCGTTTTTCAACTGCGCCGCGCCGTGGCCGTTCCACGAACGCCACGTTTTGGAGTTTGCGTTGGTCACCGCCGCCTGCCCGCTCAAAATGCCCTCCAGCGCATTGGTTGGGGACGACGTCAAATCTTCCGCGAGCCGTTGCACGTCCACGTTCGTCACCGCCACACCGAAGTTGAAATCGCAGCCGTAACCCACCGGGCGGAAATCGAAAAACGCATAACCTCCGCCCTGGCCGCCGTAAAACGCCGCCGCCACATTCGTCAAAATCAGGAACTGCCCCAGCCAGTGGATCGTCCCGGTGATGTTTGTCGTCTGGAGTTTGGACCAGCGAAACGGCGCTCCCCGGATGATGTCAAACCTCATGTCCGTCCCGTCCAGATCGTGGCCGCTGTTCATCTCGCGCAATGGCAACTGGCCGTTCACGCGCGCCGTCGGCGGCGAGAGATATTCATACGGCTCCACCAGGCTGGCCGTCTTCGGCCCGATGGCGCGGCAGACCACCATCGGCTCGGCGGTGCTGAAACCGTTCGTGAAAAAAACCATCCGCGCGTTGAAATCCAGCGCGACGGCGTCGGCGGTCATCGTCTGCGTGCCGTCCGCGCGGAACAGCTCTGCGTGCAAAAATTCCAGCACGCGGTTCGTGTAGCTGAAATTTCCGGTCACGCTGTCCGCCGACTGTCCGCGCACCGAAAAATTTGTCAGCGCCAGCCGTCCCGCTGCCGACAACGCGGCGAGGTTCTGCAAATTTCCGGCGGCATCCAGTTCCAGCGCCAGCGGGCCGGAAAATTTGAAGTCGTCCAAGGCGCGCTCCTCGCCGGCCGCCGCCAGAAACGGGCGCGCACCGTCCGGGTCCACCAAGCCGTTGATGTGGCCGGAGAAATTTCCCGGCGTTGCGTCCATCCGGCCATTCAGCCGCAATTGGGTCCGGCCCTGCGCCAGTTGCAAATCCAATACGCGGTTGGTGCAGTTGAAATCCGCCGCGACGCTTTCAACCGACTGCCCGCGCAGCGAAAAACCCGTCAGCACCAGCCGTCCCGCCGCCGACAGCGCGGTTAAATTCCGCAAATTTCCCGCCGCCTCCACGTTCAGCGACAGCGGTTCCGAAAACTTGAATTCGTCGAAGGCGCGTTTCACGCGATCCGACGCCAGAAACGGCCGCGCACTTTCCAGGTCAACCGTGCCGCCGATCTGGCCGGAGAAATTTTCCGTCGCCGCGCCGGCCTGGCCGCTCAATTGCAGTTTTGTCCGGCCCTGCGCCAGTTCCAGTTCCGCCAGATGCCAGACCTGGTCCGCGCAGGAAAAATGCGTCCGCACAAAATCCACCCGCACGCCGTGAACGACCGCGTTGGAACATTCCAGCGCGCCGTGCAGCCGCAGGGTGGTTTCCACGGCGGCGCTCCAATCGGGCGTTGGGTCGTTCCACGACGGCAGCGTGATCGCGCCGTCCGCCTGAAGCGACGGCGGCTGGGTCCATGAAATTTCCGCGAGCCTGCCGCGCCATTTCTCCGGCAGCAACTCCGCCAGTGCTTGCGGATCAATGGCGGCATTGTTCGTGAATGCAAGTTCGCGCGTCGCCACGTCGAGGCGCGCGGCGGCGGCGAGGTTTCCTCCGCCAAGCTGCGCGGAAAATTTGGTGACCGCCAGTTCGGGCGCCCGCCAGAGGCCGCTCATTTCCGCCGCGTCCGCGTTGATTTTTTTTGACTGCAAATCCTTCATCCGCGCCACCCACGTCAAACGGAACGGCTGCACATTCGTCCAAAAACCCAAGGCCGCGTCAAAATTCGTCGGCGCGCCGACGGGCGCGGTGAGGTTGGCGGCCAGTTGCAGGTCGCGCCCGGAAAACCACGGGGTCGCCACGCCGGCCGCAGCCGCGTTGAGCTGCAGCTTGAACGAGTGGATGTCCCGCGCGTCGCCGTCGAGCCTGACGCTGATCTGCGGCTGGCCGGAAAATCTGTTTTTTGCCAGCGTGTCGGCAAACTGCCGCAGCGGTTCCTCGAGCGCGCCCCGGCCGCCGGTTTTTCCGCCGGCTAAGATTTTCCAGTCCAAGATTTCCGGCGCGTGCGCGACCTCGCCGGTGAGCGAAATTTTTGCGCCGGCGAAATTCGCGCTGAAATGGTCGAGCGCCCAGGTGTCGTCGCTTGGAAAATGCAACTGCGTCTGGAGGTTGAACAGCGCGAGCGAGTTCGTGGGCGAAACCGTCAGCGTGAATTTTCCGTCGCGCAAAACCAGGCCGTCGAGCTGGAGCCGTCCGTGGAGCAGCGCGGAATAATTCAGGCGCAACTGCATTTCGCCGGCGGTGAGCGCGGGGCGCGTGGAATTTTTTGTTTCGCCGACCCGGACGTTTTCCACCACGAAGCCGTGGACGAAGCGGAGGCGCATCCGGGAAAATTCAAGCTCCAGGCCGTGTTTATGGAACGAGGCCACAAGGCGCGCCTTGAAAAAATCCGGCAGGCCGACGAGGTTGAACCAGGCGAGCGACAGCAGCGCCGCGAGCACGACCGACCAGACGGCAAAGCGGAGCCAGCGGAGCGTGGTGCGGCATTTGCGCCAGAAGCCGAGCATATCATCACGGGTCCTTCTGGGGAATCGTCAGATACGCGGCGACGAGCGCACAGAGCGCGGGAGGAAATTCAAAGATCCAGCGCTCGCCATCCAGCGTCACGGCGGCATACACCGTCTGCCGGCCGGGCACAATTCCTCCGAAATCCACGGACCGTTTTTCGCCGTTTTTCAATTCCACCAGCAGGTCGAGATTGTTTGTGTCCAGCCCGAAGGTTTCCGGCGTGGGAAAATTCCGACCGGCCCAGGCGATGGCGTCAAGCTGGCCGAGCCGGCGCACCGTCTCCTCAATGGCGAGCGGATTGATGATGCCTTGTGAGCCGGGCATGAGCGACCATGAATTCGCGCCGGTGCGCAGAATCTGCCGGGTTTTGCCGCCCTGATGCAGCGTGATTTCCGATACGTTCGTCTCGGAAAAATTCCAGATGCGGCGGTCGCGGAATTCCCAGCCATATTCCGGCAGCCGCTTGTAATCGTCCAGCGCCAGGGCATACACAAAACCCTCGTCGCCGCGCTTCACAAAAATCCGGTTGGTCCCGGCGGTGCCAAAGACAAGCTGGGCCTTGACGCTGTTGGTGTCGTCCGCGATGAAGCGCAAAATAATCGCGCGCGAGTTGGTGGAAATGCCGTAGCCCTGCAAATCCGTGGCGGTGCCCAGGTCTTTCACGAATTCCGCGATCGGCAAATTGGCCAGCAGTTGGACGAATTCTTTCAGGCTGTCCTCGTCCACCGGAAACTTTTCGCCGGCGACCCTCCAGCCGTTGGCACCGTCCGCCTTCAAGGTAAAACCATTTGTGCCGCGCACGTCAATCTCCGCCACCGGCCCAGTGAAATTCAGCAGGCGCGGGTCGCGGAAATCATTCACCGTGCCGCGCCACGCCGCGAACGTGTTGCTGGCCACGGTCAAGACGGAACTCCAGTCCTCGCGCTGCGCAAAGACCTCGCCGGGATGATCCGGGGAATCTTTTCCAACATGGACGGCGGCCAGATAATTGGTCCCGCTCCCCAGCCACACGTCGAGCGCCGCCGGCTGGAGGCCGTAAGCCGTCAGGTCGGCTTTCGGATTGTCGGTGACAAATTGCGAAACTTTCGCGGAACTCAACTGCTGGAGCGCCGTGACGATGCGCAAGTTGTTGGCGCGCGCGTCCAGCGGACTGGTCATGCGCCAGAGGTGATTCGTTGCATTGCGACGAAGTTCGATGACCCGCGTGCCGTTGGTGATGACCAGCCAGTCAACCTTTCCGACCACGTCCACCAGCCCGGTGTCGCGCCAGGCGGTGGCCTCGCGCGGCAGCAGCCGCAGCCAGTCGGTATCCGTCACATACGCGCCGGCCTCGCCGCCCACGCGGACATACACGCCGTCGCCGGGCGCAGTCAGGTTGCCGACCGTCAGATACCAGTTTTGGTCGCCAGCCGTCAGGTCGAGCTTGAACTGCGGATTTTCAAAGCCGAATTCCGAGTCGGCATTTTTGCGCCCCTGCATTTCAGCGGCGGTAAGGCGCAGGATGGGTGAAAGCTGTTCGAGCGAGGCGAGCAGCGCCTGAATCGCGGCGGCCTGCGCGGGATAGGCAAGCGGTTTTTCCAACTGCCAGACGCCGTTCGTGCGGACGGCGCTGATTTCCCACCCGCCGGCGGGAATAATTTGAATGGCCGTCACGTCAGCGGCGCGCAAGCCGGCCAGCAGGGCGGTGTGGACGGGCGGCGCGGGCTGGAGCTTCGTCTCGTAAAGCCAGATGAACGCGGCCAGCGCGGCGGCGAACACAAACCAGAGGGCGGTGGTCTTGGTTTTCATTTTCTGCGCACGAGCCAGACGAACCAGCCGAGGACAAGCACGCCGCCGGGCAGCGCGGCGAGCAGCAGCCAGCGGAGTTGTCGTTGTTGTTGTTGCGTGAGCGTCAGGCGGAATTCCGTGACGGGACGCGGGCCGATGCCGGCCACCAACTGCGGACGGTCCACCAGCCAGTTCAACGCGGAGTTCAAAAAGTCGCGGTTGGCACCGCTGTCAATGGGATAATTGCCGAAAAAGATAGAGTCACCGATGGCGATGATCCGCGTGTTGCCGCGCGGATTGGCAACACCGGCGACCGGCTTTTGTTCGACAGCGCAGGCGAGCGGGTAGCTGTGCGGCGGCACGGAGGGATGATTGACCAGCGTGGCATCGGGACTGGTCCAGAACAGTTCGTCCACCTGTGGCGCATTGACGTTTTGCAGGTTCAGCTTTTCGACGGGCCGCGGCGAATAGAGTTGCAATTGAAATTGAGCGAGCGCGTCCATCACCGGATGTTTGCCAAAATGATTCTGGTCCACGACGATATCGTCCGCGGCGGTGGTGTGATTCAGGTCTTGGGCGATGTCGGGGATGACATTCAGTCCCCAGCGTTGCAAGATCGGTTCGAGTCCCGTGGGATGTTCGATCGAATAAAAATTGAACATCACCAGCAGCCGTCCGCCTTCCTTGAGGTATTGATCAATTTTTTGCAAATCCGTTGGAAACAGCTCCCGGGTCGGCCCCGCAATGATGAGCAGGTCGCAGTCCATGGGAATCTCCGCGCCCCCGGCCAAAGACAGGTTTGTCACGGCGATGTAATTTTGCTCGATGATCGAGCCGAATTTCTGATAGCCAAGTTTGTCGTTGTCCGTCAGCGAAGGTTCGCCGTCGCCCTGTAAAAAATACGCCTTGAGCGGCTGTGGATTTTCCAGCGCCAGCAGCATGGCGGTGAACGCCATCTCGCCTTTGAACTGAACCGGCTTGCGCTCCATGTCAAACTGCAACGGTTTGTTCGGATCCGCCGGTGCTTTCGCTTCGTATTTGTATTGGAGAAGCGCATCGCCGGGGAAAACCTTGTGCCGGCCTCCGTCCAGGCTGAAGATGACGAGGTTCTTGTCCTTCGCGCTGTTCAAGCCAAACTGCGACTTCACTTTTTCCGCCGCGCCCGCATCACGGACGTAATCCACCGTGTGCACGAAAATCTTGCGGTTCACCGCGGTATATTGGTCCAGCAGCGCCTTGATCTCCGGGTAAAAATCACTCGCGTCCTGCGTGTCGTAGTAAAGCGTCACGTCCACGCGGTTCGTGAGCGAATGAAGCACCGCCAGCGTGCGCGGCGACAGTTGCACCTGCGTCTGCGCGCTCAAATAAAACCAGTGATAATACTTGGAGCCGATAAAATTCACCATCACCGCCACCACCAGCACCAGCGCCGTGCGCAGCGCCAGGTCAAAGCCCGTTCCCCAGCGGCCGGCGCGCGAAAAACTGGGTCTGGATTTTGCGTCGTGGCTCATGTCATTTCCACCGGCGGCTTTCCACCACGCGCAAGGTCAGGAACAGAAAACAGAACGTCGCGGTCGCATAAAAAATCACCGCGCGCGTGTCCATCACGCCGCGGGTGAAATCCTCCATCTGCTTGAACAGGTTGAAATAAAACAGCGCACTCGCCCCGGCGTTCGTCGTGGCGGGAGTCACCACGGCCATGTAGGCGAGAATGTATAAAACCACTCCGGCCGCCAGGCTGATCATGGCCGCCACCATCTGGCTTTTCGTGAGGGACGAGGCCAGGCAGCCGATGGAGAGGAACATGCACCCGCTCAAAAAAATTCCCAGCAGCAACCCGCCGATCATCCCCCAGTCCGCCCGGGGCTGGTTGGTGAAATGCTGGACAATCAGCAGGCTCGCCAGCGTCGGCAGCCAGGCGACCATATAAAACACCGCCGCCGCCGCGAATTTTGCCGTCACCACCTGCAGATCGCCCACCGGCGTCGTCATCAAGGTTTCAAACGTGCCGGCAGCCTTCTCCTGGGCGAACAAACGCATCGTGATCACCGGGGCGATCAGGATCACCAGCAACCAATACATCTGGCTGCTGAAAAATAATTCCGTCACCGGCATGGAAAACGAACCTGTCCCCATGTTATGAATCAGCATCACAAAGCTGGAACCGGTGATCAGCGTCACCGCCGCGATGATGACATAACCTGTCAGCGAAAAGAAAAACGACGACAGTTCGCGCCGCAACAGCGTCCAGAAAATGCTCATTCGCCGTCCTCCGTGGTTGGCCGGGTGACCTGGATGTAAATGTCCTCCAGCGTATGCCGGCTGCGCGTCAGCTCCCGCAACGCCCAGCCGTTCTCCCGCGCCAGCGCAAAAACCACCGGCCGTAAATCACAACCATCGCGCGCCGACAGGGCGCAGCGGAAAAATTCCCCGTCGCAGGCTGAAAGGTCAAACTGCTCCACTTCCGGCAGATTTTCCCAGGCCGCGCGCAGCGCCTCCGCCGGCGCGGCGATTTCCGCAATGATCTGGCTGCCGCCCGCCATCCGTCGCTGCAAATTCTCCGGCGTGTCCGACGCCAGCACGCGTCCGCCGAACATGATCAGCACACGCCCGCACATCATTTCCACTTCCGGCAAAATGTGCGTCGAAATCAAAACTGTGTGTTTGCCCGCGAGACTTTTGATCAACGCGCGGACGGATCGGATTTGATGCGGATCCAGGCCAATCGTCGGCTCGTCCAGAATGATCAGTTCCGGCTCATGCACCAGCGCGTCCGCCAGACCGACCCGCTGCTTGTAGCCTTTGGAAAGCTGCCCGATGACGCGGCGGCTGACATCCACCAGGCCGCATTGTTCCATCACCGTCGCCACCCGCTCGCGCGATTTTTTCCAGCCCAGCCCTTTCAGCCGCGCGCGAAATTTCAAATACTCGCGCACGCGCATTTCGGGATATAACGGATTGTTTTCCGGCATGTAGCCGATGCGCCGCCGCACTTCGTCCGAATTGTGAAACACATCGAAGCCCGCCACACGCACCGTGCCGCTCGTCGCCGGCATGAAGCCCGACAGCACGCGCATTGTCGTGCTTTTGCCCGCGCCGTTCGGGCCAAGCAGGCCGACGATCTCGCCGCGCGCGACCGCGAACGAAATGTCGTCCACCGCCGTGCGCCCCGCGTAGCGTTTGGTCAAATTGGAGACTTCAATCATCAATGGTGAAACCGTAATCAATCTTTATCAGTGTAGCCGTAAAATTCCGGCGGCGGCGAACAAAAACTTCGCCGGTTCCAACGTTAAACAGGCAAGAACCGCCAGAGTTGCGTTCAAAATAAATCCTCCTCGTCCTCGTCTTCCTCGCGGTTTGAAATTCGTGAATGAGGATGACGATGAAGATGAAGATGATTTGCCGGCTTGACTTTGCCGTCCGCTAGGCAAAAAACTGCGGCATGAATTCACGCGCTGAAAACTTCTACGCCGTCTGGCGCGAACGCTGCCGCGCGGTTCACCTTCTCCGCGATGAAGTCGCTGCGCCGCCGGAAAAACTGCTGCAAGCCGTCTGGCAGCACCAGCGCCTCCAACGCGACCGGCTGAAAACGGCGGACGGTCGGAGCGTCCGCGTGCTGCATCCCGGCTTTGCCAGCGCCGAAGGCGGACCGGATTTTCGCGGAGCGGTTTTGCAGTTTGAAAATGAACCGCCCGTGTCGGGCGACGTGGAAATTGATCTGCAAACGACCGGCTGGCACGCGCACGGCCACGATCAGAATCCCAATTTCAAGAATGTGATCCTGCACGTCATCTGGGAAGGCGTCCAAAGTCCAAGGTCCAAAGTCCAAAGCGCGCCGGTCATTTTGCCGCTGCACGACTTGCTGGATTCGCCGCTGGCGGAACTGGCGCTCGCGCTGGAAAACGAATCCGGCCTGCCGGAAAATCTGCGCGGAAAATGTTCCGCGCCGCTGCGCGAACTTTCCGAACCGCAGCTCACGAAACTGCTGCACGCCGCCGCCAAAGTGCGTTTTCAAAACAAGGCGGACGCCATGCTCGCCCGCGCCAGACATTCCGGCTGGGAACAGGTGTTGTGGGAAAACCTGTTCCGCGCGCTGGGTTACAAGCACAACGTCTGGCCGATGCAAAATCTGGCGGAGACGAAGGCGCGCTGGACGCGCGGCGCGGAGACGGCATTTGAAATTCAAGCGCGCCTGCTCGGCGTCAGCGGCCTCCTGCCGGAAGAACTCACGCGCGCTCAAAAAAATTCCGACACGTTCCTGCGCCGGGCGTGGGATTGCTGGTGGCGCGACCGCGATGAATTGGAGAACTGCATCCTGCCGCGCGTGGTCTGGAAATTTCACGGCCTGCGCCCGGCGAATCATCCGCAGCGGCGGCTTGCGCTGGCCGCGCACTGGCTCGCGGACGAAAATCTGGTTTCAAAAATTGAAAATTGGTGCGTGGCAGAAATTTCCGAACGCGGGCTGCCGGTGTCGCTTCAGAAAATTTTCCAGGTCGAGCGCGATGAATTCTGGTCGTTTCACTGGACCTTCAAATCAGCGCGTCTGGCGAAACCGCAGCCGCTGCTCGGCGCGGCGCGCATGACCGACCTGGCGGTGAACGTCGTCCTGCCGTGGCTGTGGATTCGCGCCCGGCAAGGCGGCAGTGAAAAAATCCAGCGCGCAGTGGAACGGCGGTTTTTCGCATGGCCGGCGGCGGAGGACAATTCCGTCTTGAAACTCGCACGCCAGCGGCTGCTGGGAACTGCCCATGCGCGCGTTTTGCCGGTCGCGGCGGCACAGCAGGGCTTGATGCAGATCGTCCGCGATTTTTGCGAACATTCAAACGCCATCTGCGCGGACTGCCGCTTTCCCGAACTGGTGCGCGGCTGGAGCGGTTCGCCAACCCAAAGCGGGACTGGCACCTGATGAAGGGTGCCTTTTCCGCAGCTTTGGTTTGAGCCTGCAAAATAATTCCCAAAACCAAAACTTCGAGCGCGAAGACCATTTTCACAAAGGTGCGCTTCAGAGTTGCAAATTAACTCCGGGCGCGCCCGGTTCCAGGCGCATTTTCGCCGATGCGCGTTCCAACAAGACACTTGACTATGCGGCACGAATTGGAAACCCTGCAAATAACCTGCTATGAAAACGCTCCGCAAAATCGTCATGTTGCCATTCGGTGTCCTGGCTGTATTGGCATTTCAATTCTCTTCCGTCGCGCAAAACGGCCCTGCTCCCGGCGCTGCGCCTGGTCGCGCTGGTCGCAGCTTCACGCCTGATCATCCGCACAGCTTCGCTTCTTATTTCACGCCGGCCACCTCGTCTCCGAAGTCGCCCGACAAGGACGGCTTCCTCCAGCGCTGGCTGCTGCTCGAGCCGATCAGCAAACCGAACCGCAGCAACACGGTGTTCACCGACAGCTACATTCGGAATGTTTTCAACACCGAGGCTTTTCCCAACCAGTTCACCGTGGTTCCGCACGACGGCGACAAGGTGACGGTTGGCGACCAGGAACTCGCCTGGCACGCTTTGGACTCCGACCTTTTCAACGTCAAACTCTTTCGCTTCGCCGATGGCTTGGGCAAGCAGACCTACGGCGTGATCTTCTGGGCCGTGACCGTCGTCAACTGCCCGCATGAAATGAAAAATGTTCGACTGGCCGTCGGCTCCAATTCCGCGTCCATGTGGTGGCTCAACGGTCAGGAAGCCGTCATCCTCTCCGGCGACCGGCGCATGGTGATGGACGACTGCGTCTCCAAACGCCTCACGCTTCACCAGGGCCGGAACGTCATTCGCGGTGCCGTCATCAACGGTCCCGGCTTGAGCGATTTTTGCGTTCGTTTGATTGATGAAAATGGCCAACCGATCAAGAACATCACTCTGGAGCCTTGAAAACGTTGAATAAAATGAATCACTTTATTTCCGGTTTTAATCGTTTTGTGCTTCAAAATTCTATGAAATCCCCAATTCTCGCAGCAATAGTTCCCGCCCTGCTTTTTCTTTCGTCGTCTGATCCGGCATTGGCCTTGGACGGTGAACCCTACATCCACGATCCTTCAACCGTCTTGCAGTGCGATGGCAAGTATTACACTTGGGGCACCGGCGGCGCCGCCCTGGTCTCCGACGACGGCTGGACCTGGCACAGTGGCGCCCAGGTTCGGGCCGGGGCGGCCCCCGACCTGATCCACATCGGTGATCGTTACTATATGGCCTATGCCTCGTCCGGTGGCGGTCTGGGAGGAGGGCACGCCAGCACGATTCGTGTGAAGTGGAGCAAGACGCTCGACCCCAGTTCCCCCGACTACGCCTGGAATGACGATCACGTCGTCGCTTCGTCTGACGGCCTCGAGGACTGCGATGCCATTGATCCCGGATTCCTGCTCGATCCCACCAGTGGCCGGCTGTGGGTCACTTACGGGACTTACTTCGGCTTCATCCGGATCGTCGAGCTTGATCCCAAGACGGGCCATCACCTCGAAGGCAATAAGCCGGTTGACATTGCCATTGACTGTGAAGCCACCGACCCGGTCTATCACGACGGCTGGTATTATCTTTTTGGCACTCACGGCACCTGCTGCGACGGCGCGAACTCCACCTACAACCTCCGCGCGGGCCGCTCCAAATCAGTCACGGGTCCCTATCTTGACAACCTTGGCAACGACATGCTCAAAGGCGGCGGCAAGCTGGTCGCGTCCGCCAGCGGCCGATTTGTCGGGCTTGGCCACTTCGGCCTGATGGACCTCGGCGATGGCGTGGAAAAATTTTCCTGTCACTACGAGGCCGACCTGGATCGCGGCGGCCGTAGCGTGCTGGACATCCGCCCGCTGCTCTGGAAAGACGGCTGGCCCGTTGGCGGCGACAACTTGAAGGAAGGCACCTATCAAATCCAGTCCGAAGCCACCGGCTATGCGCTGGAGCTGGCCGTGGATTTCGTGCGGATGGGTGGCGGCCGCGGCGGGCGCGGCGGCAGCTTTAGTGGCGGCGGAGCACCCGGTGGCACTAATGCGCCCGCAATAACGGCGGAAAGCGTTTTGATCGCGCCGCGCAGCGGAGCGCCCGGCAGCACCAATGCACCCGGTGGTCCCGGCGCAGGCGGCGGTTTTGGCGGGGGTTTCGGTGGCGGATTTGGCAGCCGCGGCGGCGGTGGCCCCGTGACCCCGGTTCCGGCCCAGACACTCGCTGAAGTTTCAAGCAACTGGCCGGCCGGCAACCTCGATATTCGCCTCGGTGACTACATGATGCGGCCCCATCAAGAGTGGACAATCACGGCCGTCACCAACGCCACCGGCTATCCCGGCTCGCCCTGCTTCAAGATCACCATCGCCGGCACCGACCGCGCGCTGGCCGCCGCTGCCGGTGCCGAGGTGATAGCCGTTCCCGCCTTTACCGGCGCGCCGGAACAGCTCTGGCGCATTGACCAGTTCACCGATGGCACCTACCGCATCATGCCCAAGTCCGTGCCCAATTTCACGGAACCTCTGGTCCTGACCGCAGTCGGCTACAGCACGCCGACACTGGCCAAGTTCGACCCCAACAGCGACAAATCGCGCTGGAACTTTAGAACGCCGTGAAGTGCTGATACGACAGTTTCCTCGATCTGGCCGCGCTCCAATTTATTTGCGCAGGAGTCGAGGCGATGAGACTCAAACTTTTCTTGGGAAAATAATGAGACGCCTTGCGTCGTCTCCCGCCTGATTGACGCACGCAAATTTTTTTCCAGTCATCTCGCGCACCGAGATGGAACGTAAGCCGGGCGAAGACGAGTTCAAGGCATCGCTTCTTTTTCAGTTGCGGAAATCTGAAAAAGGAAATAGACATTGCCCTGTGAATAGCCCAGTTGAGTTTTCCCAGGCCGGCTTCCTCAACGTCAACCGGCGAAAATTCGTAAAAATGGCGCTGGCCACCGGCGCGGCAATCGCCGCCGGGCCGCAACTCTGGGGCGCGGAATCGAAGAATGAAGTTCCGGTCCGGCCGCTGGGGCGCACCGGCGAAAAGGTTTCCGCCATCGGCCTGGGCGGCTATCACATCGGCATCCAAAGCGACGAGGAGTTGAGCCTCCGCATTGTCCGCAGCGCCATTGATCGCGGGATCACTTTCATGGACAACTGCTGGGATTACAACGACGGGGTGAGCGAAGTGCGCATGGGCAAGGCCCTGCGCGACGGCTACCGCCAGAAGGTTTTTTTGATGACCAAGATTGACGGCCGCACCAAGACGCTCGCCGCCCAGCAGATTGACGAGTCGCTCAAGCGTTTGCAGACCGACCATGTGGATCTGCTGCAGTTCCACGAAATTGTCCGCCCGACGGATCCCGACCCGATTTTTGCATCCGGCGGCGCGCTGGAAGCGGTGCTGGAGGCTAAGCAGGCGGGCAAACTTCGCTTCATTGGTTTCACCGGTCACAAGGATCCGGCCATTCACCTCCGTATGCTTGAAGTGGCTGGCGCGAACAAATTCCGTTTCGACGCCGTGCAAATGCCGTTGAACGTCATGGACGCTCATTTCCACAGCTTCGAACATCAGGTCGTCCCCAAGTTGGTCGCCGACGGGATCGGCGTGCTGGGCATGAAGGCGCTGGGCTTTGGCGACCTCATGCGCAGCCAGACCGTCAGCGCCACCGAGTGCCTGCAATATGCGTTGAACCTGCCGACCTCCACGGTGATCACCGGCATTGACCGCATGGAAATACTAGACCAGGCGGTCGAAGCGGCCGGCACGTTCAAGCCCATGAACCAGGAACAGGTTTCCGCCCTGCTCGCGCGAACCGCCGACGCGGCGGCGGCGGGCAAATATGAAGGGTTCAAAATTTCCGCCAGGTTCGACAACACCACGCGCAACCCGCAGTGGACGGGTTAACGCAGCGGCTCCGGGTTGAAGGCGCGTTCAAAAGTGCTGTAGCGTCGGTCTGTGACCGACGACAGTGAGGCGAGCGTCCCCGCGAGCCGACGTTTCCAATAGTGTCCGTCCATAAGAACCGGCACTGACACCGCGCCAATATAGTAAATCAGGGAGGTGATATTTGCGGACGGCTTCCACCAAAGCTTCGCCGGTGTTCGAGCCAAAACGCTTCCTTTTTTCAAGGCCGCGCAAAAAATAATTCTGTTTCCGGCTTGACGTGCAACCTGATGGTTGCATATTGTATCGCGAGATGGATGCAGTATTCAAAGCGCTGGCGGACGAAAGCCGTCGAAAGTTGCTCGACAAGTTGCGTCAGAGCAACGGGCAGACGCTCGGCAAATTGTGCCGGCACCTCGACATGACGCGGCAGGCGGTGACGAAACACCTTCTGCTGCTGGAAGCCGCGAACCTGGTGACCGTCGTCTGGCGTGGGCGCGAGAAACTGCATTACCTCAACCCAGTGCCCATTCACGAGATCTCCGAGCGCTGGATTGGCAAATACGAACGCCATCGCCTTCAGACGCTCGGCGATTTGAAAAAAGGTCTCGAAGAAAACAAACAACGCAAACCAAACAAGAAAGGATGACATCATGCAAAAACCAAAGTTAGTCTACACAACTTATATCCGCTCGACACCGAAAGAAATTTGGGCGGCCATCACCAAACCGGAATTCACCCGTCAATATTGGGGCGGCCTCGCGAACATCTCCGATTGGAAGAAGGGTTCCAAATGGGAGCACATGACTGCGGGCGAGAAACCTGAAGCTTGGATCACCGGCAAAGTTTTGGAGAGCAATCCGCCCAAGCGCCTCGTGTTGTCCTGGGCCGACCCGGACGCTCTCGCCGACAAATCGCGCGTCACGTTTGAGATCGAGACGAGTGAAGACATGACCTGCCTGACGGTGACGCACGACAAATTGAAGGCGGGTTCGAAAATGTTCCGCGGAGTTTCCAAGGGCTGGCCGCGCGTGCTCTCCAGCTTGAAAACCTTTCTGGAAACCGGCAAGGGCCTCAACATCTTCTGCAAGTGACGCGCGTTGCGGAGCGCGAAGCAGAATTATCGTGCAGTCGCGGAGCGAATGGAGCGCGGGCTTCAGCCCGCTTCACTTGACGAATTTAAGAAGACGTCGGAAATTTTCCGGCGTGCTGATATGCGTTAGGTGAAGCGGCGTGAACGCCGCGCTCCATTTCATTTTCCGATGCTCGTGCGCAAATCTTTTTCCAGACGGGCTAAGGCGCGTTCAAAGGCGTCGTGGTTCTTCCAGTTCGAGAAATCGGGGATGTGATATTTGCGGACTTCTTCCGCCAAATCTTCGCCGGTGTCCGAGTCCAGTCACCACCATAATGAATAAAAAAAGCGCCTGTTTGAAAATTACTTTTTAGAGCCATCTAGCTTCCGAATCTCACGGTGCGACGATTTTAATTTCTTGTGAACCTTTTTTATATCCTCTGCTGGCGGTAATTCTTCAGGACGTTTTCCACTAATTTCTATCATGGTTCGCCGAACTTTTTTGCCTGCTTCTTCCGCCGCATGTTCCAAAGGTTTTTGACCGCGAATTCGTTCGGCGCGAATTTTTTCTTCAGTTTGCGTAACGCGAAATAAATTTGCTGCAAGCTCGGTTTTCCCCATGAAGTCTAAAGGCGAACGCCCCTGTGGCACGCCCTTATGCCGACGAATCTGCCACAAATCCATGTTGTAAAGCCCGCGATAACCTGCATTTTGGAATAAGCCGTATTCTGTAACACCTGCCGCTTTAGCAGTGCCAGACAACGTGCGTTCGTGTTCGGAAATCTCGCCACGAATTGCTATGCGTTCTACTCCATCAGCTTTTTCCAGTGAGAGCCGACAGGCTTCTGCCCAAGCAATAAAATACATTTGCGCTTGCGCTACCTGCTGCTTTTTGGGATCGCCGTTCATCGCGGCGAGATAACAGGCAAAACGAGAAAGCTTATAATCTGTTGTAAATTTGCCGTCAATTTCCCTTTGCTCTTGCACGATGTTATCAAACACAGGAATGTCCATGCTCGTCAGCGCCATCATTGCACGCTCGACTGCCTTACGAAAACCATTCAAGCTTTCGTAGCCTAATATCGTTGCCAATTCAGATGCCCACCAGTAACGGAAACCGTTTGTCTTGGCCAATGCCTCAAAACCCGGCTTGTCTGGTTGCAAATGAAATGGACTTTCGTTGGAAACTTCGCCGCTCACGTTGCTAGATTAACATGGTTGTTTTTTTTGCAAAGCGAATCCTATTCACAGCGCAACCTATTTCGGCATTTGCAACTTTACCTTCGCCGCCACCTGCGCCACGTCTTTGTCGCCGCGACCGGAGAGGTTCACGATGATCAATTTGTCCTTGCCCAGCTTCGGCGCGCGCACCATGCACTCGGCGACGGCGTGAGCGCTTTCGAGCGCGGGAATGATTCCTTCGAGCCGCGCCAATTTCATAAATGCTTCGAGCGCTTTTTCATCAGTGGCGTAGGTGTATTCCACGCGGCTGGCGTCGCGCAGGAACGCGTGTTCCGGCCCGACGGCGGCGTAATCGAGTCCGGCGCTGACGCTGTGCGTGGATTGGATCTGGCCGAATTCGTCCTGCAAAATAAAACTGCGCGTGCCCTGCAACACGCCGAGCGAGCCGCCTTGAAACCGCGCCGCGTGCTGTTCCGGTTGGATGCCGCGCCCGCCCGCTTCCACGCCGACCATCCGCACGGATTGGTCTTCGAGGAACGGATAAAAAAGTCCGATCGCGTTCGAGCCGCCGCCGACGCACGCGATGAGCAGGTCGGGCAAACGATTTTCCTTTTCCAAAATCTGCGCGCGTGCCTCGTCGCCGATGACGCGCTGAAAATTCCGCACCATCACCGGATACGGATGCGCGCCGTAAGCCGTGCCGAGAATGTAATGCGTGCTGCGGATGTTCGTGACCCAGTCGCGCATCGCCTCGTTGACGGCTTCCTTCAAGGTTTTTTGTCCCGCGTGAACCGGCACGACTTCCGCGCCGAGCATTTTCATGCGATAAACATTGAGGATTTGCCGTTCGCAATCCACCGCGCCCATGTAGATGACGCATTTCATCCCGAACATCGCGCTCACCGTGGCCGTGGCGACGCCGTGCTGGCCCGCGCCGGTCTCGGCGATGATGCGCGTCTTGCCCATGCGTTTGGCGAGCAGGATTTGCCCCATCGCGTTGTTGATCTTGTGCGCGCCGGTGTGCAACAAATCCTCGCGCTTGAGATAAATTTTTGCGCCACCGAGTTCCTTGGTGAGACGTTCGGCAAAATAAAGCGGCGTGGGGCGACCGCAAAATTCCTTGAGGTAATAATCCAGTTCGCGCTGGAATTCCGGGTCGTGCTGCGCGCGGAAGTATTCCTCCTCCAATTCTTTCAGCGGATGCATCAACGTCTCCGGCACGTAACGTCCGCCGTAAGGACCGAAGTGGCCGTGAACGTCGGGCAAATCTTCTGCGGTGATTGCGCTCATGCTCTTATTTTCACGCAAAGGCGCAAAGACGCAAAGAGAAATTAACGGAAGGCCGAAGACTTGCTCATTTCACTTTCCACGCGGAGTCGAGCAGTTCCTTGTCGAAAGTTCCCGGCACGACGCCTTCGGTGGCGTAGATGTAGAGTGCGCAACGATAGACGGAATTCGCCACTTGGCAAATCCATGAAAGCGGAAAAATCATCAGGAACATCGCGCAAAGTAGTATGAGCACCGGTGACACAGCAAGATGATAAAAGCCGCTGATGAAGAAGATGGCTAACATGATAGGCATGGTGTAGAAAATTAAAATCGCTTCCACGCCGACGAAACCGATGACGAGTTCGGCCCAAGTGCGTTTGAGCGTGCCAGCAGAATGCCGCAGCAATTGCAGTGGATTGATGGTTTCTGTGTCGTGCACGAGCGTGGGAATGATAAAAATACTCGCGACGCTCCACGTAAAGCCAATCAGGCCGGCGATGAGTTTTCCAAAAATGCCGACGCGCTGTTCGATGGCTCGAATGATGTAGCCGATGAGTCCGGCGAACAGCGACCACAGCAACACAGCGCGCCATCGCATCGCCGCAAACCGAAAACCGCGCTGGATGGAAACCGCGTTGCCATTTATCGCCTGCATGATTTCGTGATAAAACGCGACGTTGCAAAACGTGCCGAGGAACATTGAAGTGAAATAGGAGGAGGCGAAAAGCAGGGTAATCCACCAGTGCCGGAAAATGACGTGACTGCCGCCGGTAAGACCAGTGGCAACACGAGTCAAAACCGGATGATCGGCGGAATGTTGAGGCGGCAATGAAAAACTTTGCGAAATCCGTTCGCCAATCGCGCTCCAGTGCGCGGTGGAAAAATAAGAATGTCCGGTGGGATAAAAGGTGATGGGCGCGAAGTAAAACAGCGCGACGATGAGCGCGAGACCCGTGCCGATAATCGGGAATAACAGAAGTTTTTTTTCGCGGAAAAGGACGGTGAACGCCGCCTTCAACAATTTTTTGCTGCGTCTGATTTCGTTCATATGGGTTTCCTTTGTTTGATGAATGCGAGCATTTGTTCTTCGTTCAGGCCGTAGCTGTGGGCTTCAGTCAGCATCCGTTGGTAAAGTTCCTTGAGCTTCGCTTTTTTTCTTGGCGTGGGCAGCGTCATCATCGGGTCATCAAGTTTCACGAACGAACCCGCGCCGCGCTGTCCCTCAATCAAACCTTGCAACGCGAGTTCGCGGTAGGCTTTGGCGACGGTGTTTGGATTCAGACCCAAGCGCTCGTTCAGTTCGCGGATGGTCGGCAGACGGTCGCCGTCCTTCAGCGTGCCGTCGGCCATCGCCGAAGTCAGGCGGTTGGCAACCTGTTTGTATGCCGGAATGCCGGAATGCAATTCGATTTTCCAGTCGTTCAAAAGTGCAGCGAGACTCATTTGAATTATTGTATTAGTAAAATAATACAAGTTTTCCGCCGGCTGTCAATTAAAATTTGAACTGCGGGTGTTTTTTACGCAAGTTCCTTGTGCCGGAAACACGTCACAAGATGATCGTTGACCATGCCGACGGCCTGCATGTTCGCGTAACAAATCGTCGAGCCGACAAATTTGAAGCCGCGCTTGAGCAAATCCTTGCTCAACGCGTCCGAGATTTCCGTCCGGGCCGGAACTTCCTTCATGCTTTTGCGACGATTGATGATTGGCCTGCCGTCCACGAAGCGCCAAAGATATTTGTCGAAACTGCCGAATTCCTCGCGGACTTTCAAAAATGATTTTGCGTTCTGGATGGTGGACCGGATTTTCAACTGATTGCGGATGATGCTTGAGTTGTTCATCAGCTTTCCCACTTTCGATCCGGAGTAACGCGCAATTTTCTTGGCATCAAAATTATCAAACGCTTCCCGGTAATTTTCGCGCTTGTTCAAAACCGTCTGCCAGCTCAAGCCAGCCTGCGCGCCTTCGAGAATGAGATATTCGAACAGCAACCGGTCGTCATGCACCGGCATACCCCACTCCGTGTCGTGATAGTGGATGGAAATTTCGTTCGTTGGCCAAGGACAGCGGGCGATTTCCTTTTCCATACAAGCACTGGTGGCGGGCGGTGGTGAAGATTATTTTAAGCCCGGGGCGCGTGCTTGGCCTGCTTGCGAAGCTCGCGGAGATGGCGGTAGCCGACCAGCTTCTTGTTCTTTTCGTCCCAAAGCCGGTAGGTGGCGGATTTCAGGCTGGCGAACAAGGTGATGGGTTTCACCGCCTGAAACAACGGGTCGGCCTGATGGCATTTCTCCAGATTGTAGTTGGGAATGCGCGGACTCAAATGATGAATGTGATGGAACCCGATGTTGCCGGAGAACCATTGCAGGATGCGCGGCAGCTTGTAGAAGGAACTGCCTTTCAAGGCCGCCGCGACGTAGCTCCAGTCTTCGCCGCGCTCCCAGTAAACATCTTCAAACTGATGCTGGACGTAAAACATCCATACGCCCGCGCCGCCAGCGACCATCAGGATGATCAATTGTATCAGCAGGTAGGCCTTGACGCCGAAAACCAAACTCAACATTACCGCCATCGCCAGAATGGCCGCGTTCATCGCATAAACGGAATGCCGTTCCCGCCGGCTGGCCTTCGCGGACGGAACCCGCTGCCGGATCGCGAACAGGAACAGCGGCGCGATGACAAACAGGATGACGGGATTGCGCGCGAGCCGGTAGGCGAATCTCTTCCACCGCGACGATTCCAGGTATTCCTGGACCGTCATGGTCCACACATCGCCCGTGCCGCGCTTGTCCAGATCGCCGGCGCTGCTGTGATGAATGGCATGTTCCCAGCGCCAATGATAATACGGTGTGAAGGTCAAAATCCCCGAGAGAAATCCCACCAGATCGTTGGCGCCGCGCGATTTGAAAAACGAGCCGTGTCCGCAATCATGAAAAATAATGAACACGCGCACGAGCAGCGCCCCGGCCAGCAACGCCAGCGGCAGCACCAGCCACCAGGAAACAGCCAGGCACAAATACATGAGATACCAGCACAATGCGTAAGGAACGAGCGTGTTGATGATCTGCCACAAAGCCCGCCACGCTGAAGATTTCTGGTATTTCAAGACGATCGCCTTCCATGCGACGTTGTCCACCTTGGGAGTGTCGCTGGTTGAATTTGAATTTTTCGTCATAACTTGCTTGCTCGCTTTCTTTGAAAGCCGGTTTGATCCGGCCCGCAAACCAACTTAAGCCCGGTTCCGATTTCAGCAACTGGGTTTTGAATGAGGCGTCCAACTCTGGGGCTTTTCTTGACAGAACTCAACCCAATAATTTGTCGCCGAAAATGGTTTTGAGGAAGTTTTTCCCGGCCGCGTTACACATCCTGCATTTTGCCGTGCAAATAACTTTTAAAGGAACTCAAATCGAGCAAGCCGTGGCCGGAAAGATTGAAGACCAGCACGCGTTTCTGTCCCTCCTCGCGCGCCTTGCTCGCTTCCGCGACAACTGCTGCGATGACATGTGACGATTCCGGCGCGGGCACAATGCCTTCGCTGCGAGCGAACAGTGTCGCGGCCTCGAACACTTTCGTCTGGTGATACGCCTCGGCCTTGATGAGGCCGGGCTTGAGCGCGTGGCTGACCATCGGCGACATGCCGTGGTAGCGCAATCCGCCTGCATGGATGCTTGGCGGAATGAACTTGTGGCCGAGCGTGAACATTTTCAGCAGCGGGGTCATTTCTGCGGGTCGCCGAAATCATAGCGCAGTTCGCCTTTTGTCAGTGACGGACACGCCGACGGCTCGACCCCGACGATGCGGCATTTTTTTCCTTCGCGAATCTTCCTGCGGATGTAAGGAAACACCAGCTCGGCCAAATTGCTGCCGCCACCGCAACTGCCGACGATCACGTCCGATTTCTCGCCAGCTTTTGCCATTTGCTTTTTGGTTTCCTCACTGATAACGGTTTAATGATGGCAGACGTGGTTCAGCACGCTCCGAGGGAATATTTTGTGCCGGGCGTTTTGACGGTGTCCTCGATAGCCTCGCTAATGGCGATGCCGAGGCTGCCGGCACAATGCGGATCTTCTGCGAACAGCTTGCGTCCGTATTCGGTCAGGTTGCTCGGGCTCGCGTGAACCGTTGCACCCCCCAGGTGTGCATGAGCATCCGGCGATACGGTTTCTGGTCGCGCCAACTGGCTTTGCATCACGAAATTAAACTCCACCGATCCACTTGCGATCTTCCCAAACGGCTTTGATTGAAGTCAGGTTGCGCGAGTCGAAAATATTTTTCGCGGCGGAAAGGATTTTTCCTTTTTTCAAATTGTTGAACGCGTCGCTCGCGCTGATGGCGACGAATTGCAGCACGCTCGGGTCGCGGTAGCAGTCAATCATGCAGCGCGTGCAGCCGTCGCGGATGAGCTTCGAGTCGTCCCAGTCCCAGACCTTGCACATCGGCTTCTCCCAAAAATGGCAGCGATACAAATCCAGATTCCAGTCGAGGTAAAAATACTTGTGGCCGCCGAGGCAGCCGAATTTTTCCTTCTCGCCGCGCAAATGCCGCTGCATCTCGTCGAGCGATTCCGTCGGGTTCACGACGGGATAGCCGCTGTTTTTTTTCATCTGCTTGATTTTTTCAAACAGTTGGATCAGCTCGGCGTTGTTGAAATTTACGAGGCCGCTGTCGCTGAAACTCAAATAGCTGCTCGCCAGCGAAGTCAGCGGATAACTGAACGTGCAGCTTTTGAATCCGAGTGTTTCGAGAAATTCCGGCAGCTTTTCGTAATCTTCAATCAGCCGACTTGCGGTGATGCTCGCCGTGGTTTGGATTCCAACGGAGAGGAAAAATTCGTTGGCTTTTTTTATTTTTTTGCAAACGTCCGGCAGGCCGCGATTTTTTTCGTGCGCGTTGATGTCGTGCGCGTCAATGGACATGATGACGCTGGTCAGGCCGTCGCTCGCAAGGCCGCGCATATTTTCATCGTTCCACAAACCGCCGTTGGTGCAGATCATCGGATGAATGCCGCGCTCGGCCGCGTAGCGCGTCATCGCGCGTAAATCGCGATGCACCATCGGTTCGCCGCCGACGAACAGCAGGTAGCCGATGTGATTTTTCACCGCGATGTCAATCACGTCGCGCGCTTCCTGCAACGTCACGCTGCGCCGTGCCTTCGGATCAAATTTAGAACGTGCAAATCCGCAGAAGCCGCAGTCGGCGTTGCAGATGTTCGTGATGGCAAATTGCAGATAGCCGGGGCCGCCGTGGTTGAGAACATCTTTGAGAAGTTGAAGCTTGCCGGCTTTTGGGCGGGCGACCGGCTGGAAAAAATCCGGCGGCTTCGCAGCAGGTGAAGCTGTTTCATCGGCGCATGGGGCGGCTGTGGTTGAACTGTTGCTCATTACAAACCTTGACATTATGGCGGCAAAACCGTCACCGGCAACCTTCTTTCGCCCAATAATTGCATCATAGGCATTTTTCGCTTTGCCTGAACGACCTTAAATGTCTAATTTGCTGCCGGATTGTCCGATGGTGTAATGGTAACACAGCGCCCTTTGGAGGCGTTATTCATGGTTCGAATCCATGTCGGACAGCCATTTTTCATATTCAGCCTGATCATTGGTTTCAAAGAGGCAGTGACTTTACATTGTCAAATGTTAATATCGTCCGGAATTTCAGCCCTCCATTTCCGAATTTTCAAAATGGCAGACTCCGCTGCCGGAACCAATTGCTTCAGCTTCTGATTCAACTTTGGCTGACCGTTTCAACCATACCAAAAGGACACTGATGTCAGCCGGAGAAACACCCGAAATCCGCGCGGCCTGGCCGATGGTTTGCGGGCAAATCTTGGCCAGTTTCTGACGGGCTTCCAATCGCAAACTGGGAACTTTGGAAAAATCAAAGCCCGCTGGAATGTTTTTGTCCTCCAGATTTTTCATCCGGGCGACTTCTGTCTCCTGTCGCTCGACATAGCCGGCATATTTTACCGCAATTTCCACCTGTTGAACAACTTCATCCGCTAACCCTTCGATGCGATTGGGCAGGTTGCCGTAGCGCATTTCGGGCCTGGAAAGAATTTTGGCCAGTGAATCTTTTACATAGTGTGTTTTGCTCAAACGTGTTAATTCATTTTCTATAGCCATTTTTTTTGTTAAGAATCGCTGGTAATTTCGTTCTGGCAGAAGATTTATTTCCTGCCCAATCTGGCTCAATCGCAAATCGGCATTGTCCTGTCGCAGTAATAACCGATATTCAGCGCGGGACGTGAACATTCGATAGGGTTCTGCCGTTCCTTTCGTAACTAAATCATCAATTAACACCCCGATGTAGGCTTGATCACGGCGCAGAACGATTTGCTGGAGTTTTTGAACTTTTCTAGCGGCGTTGATTCCAGCCATCAATCCTTGTGCCGCCGCTTCTTCGTAACCGGAAGTGCCGTTGATTTGCCCTGCAAGAAATAGATTTGCACAAATCCTGGTTTCCAGCGTCGAATTTAGCTGTGTAGGGAAAGCAAAATCATATTCGACGGCATAAGCTGGCCGAAAGATTTCGGCTTTCTCACAACCTATAATGGTTCGCACTAAATCCACTTGGACTTCATACGGCAGGCTGGTTGAAAATCCATTGACATAAAACTCATCGGTGCCAATTCCTTCCGGCTCAAGAAAAATCTGGTGCCTTTCTTTTTCAGCAAACTTGACAATTTTATCTTCTATAGACGGACAATAACGAGGTCCAACTCCTTCAATTTGACCTGAATACATTGGAGACTTATGTAAGTTTTTTAGTATGATTTCAGCCGTCTTGTCTGTTGTGAAAGTGATGTAACACGGCAACTGACCGTTAATTCGATCCAGAATCGAACCGGGTGGATATTTGCCGTGAGAAACCATTAAGACAGGTGCCGGAACATGAGATTGTTCCATGTGGAACAACTCTTCCTTCCAAAACGTAAAATATGAAATCGGTTCGTCGCCTATTTGAACGTCGGTTTTGGAGAAGTCTATGGATCGACGCAGTAGTCTCGGTGGAGTTCCGGTCTTCAAGCGACCGAGTTCAAGTCCAAGTTCTTGAAGCGAGCTTGACAGATTCATCGCTGCCGAATCACCAGCTCGCCCGCCGGATTGCTGATTGGTGCCGATGTGCATCAATCCTCTCAAAAATGTTCCGGTGGTAACAACCACGCAGATTCCCAAGTATTGAACTTCCAATGTCGTCTCGATCCCGAATGCCACTCCATCCTTGTGCAAAATACTTGCCGATTGACCTTGTTTCACATCCAAATTCGGCTCCGATTCACAAACCCATTTTAGCCTGAATTGATAGGCTTTTTTGTCGCATTGTGCACGTGGTGCCCAAACTGCCGGGCCTTTTTTTGTGTTTAACATCCGAAACTGAAAACCGGTCATGTCGGTAGCTTTCCCCATCTCGCCACCAAGCGCGTCAATCTCCCTAGCTAAATGTCCTTTTGCAAGCCCGCCGATTGCAGGGTTGCAAGACATCTGTCCGATAGAATCAGCATTGATTGTAAGTAGAAGTGTCTGGCATCCCATGCGAGCTGCGGCCAGAGCGGCCTCAACCCCGGCGTGACCGGCACCGACGACGATCACATCGTAACGCTTGGGATAAACAAACATCGCGAAGATTAAACCATTTTGTAACGCGCTTCAAACGCGTTTGCTGAAGTTTTCTTAGAGATTTTATGCGACCGATTCGCAGAAAGGTGTTCAAGAATCTTGAAGATTGTTTCCGACTCATCTTCTTTTCCTATCGCCATAGCAATTTCAGACATTGTAAATCGTTTGTTCAAGTTTGATTTCAGCAACGCGATTATCTCACATTGCATCGTCAATACAGTGCCAGCCGCCGTTTTACCGGCCTCAACACCTGGTTGATTGTAGGCGTTAATGTTGACTAAACTCGCATAGAAACCTACGGCGCGCTCAAACAGCGCAATCAGCAATCCTACGACTCTTTCATTAACATCTTTAACAGTAATGGTGTTTGATTCTCGGTCATTTTCTGCCAATGCAGACCTAGTTCCTAAATAAAAGCCTTCCAAAAAATCTCCTGATGTTGTGTCTGGTTCAGTAATTATTGGGACACCGGATTGATCTTTTAAAACCTCAATGAAAGTCACAAAAAAATTGTTTAATCCGTCTCTAAGTTGTTTAATGTATGAATGTTGATCTGTTGATCCTTTGTTTCCAAGCACGCACAATCCTTGATTTACCAGTTGGCCAGTCAAATCCAGTTCCTTGCCCAATGATTCCATAACCAGTTGTTGAAGATACTTTGAAAACAGCTCCAAGCGGTCTTTGTGGGGCAAAACAACCATATTTTTATTTCCTTTACCGTTGCCGGAAGCAAACCACGCGAGCGCAAGCTGTGCTGCTGGATTTCCTTTAACGATTTTGTTGCGCGTTGCATTATCAGCAATCTGGCCACCGGCAAGCAATGCATCAATATCTATTCCTTGCAGTGCTGCTGGAAGCAGTCCCACTGCCGAAAGTTCACTGGTTCGGCCACCGACCCAGTCCCACATTGGAAACCGCTCAATCCAAGCGTTGGTGGCGGCAACCTTGTCCAGCTCGCTGCCAGACATGGTTATCGCAATCGCGTGCCGGCCAAAGTTTAAACCGGCCTTTTCGTAAGCCGCTTGGGCGACCAGCATTCCATTGCGCGTTTCCTTGGTGCCGCCGGATTTGGAAATGACGATACACAAGGTCCGGTTTAATTTCTTGCCGATGGCGGTCAACGTCCGGTTCATGCCATCGGGATCGGTGTTGTCAAAAAAGAACGGCTTCAACTTGTCCTTGCGGGGATTGCCAAGGGCATGGGCGACAAACTGCGGTCCGAGCGCGGATCCGCCGATGCCGATGAGCAAAAAGCTTTTGAACGTCCCGCCTGCACCGCGAATCACACCAGAATGAATCTTGGTGGCAAAATCCTTGATTTTGGCAAGCGTTTCCTCGATTTCTCGGCGGATTTCCGGTGTCGGTGCCAGCGCGGGATTGCGCAGCCAGTAATGGCCGACCATGCGTTTTTCATCCGGATTGGCGATGGCCCCCTTCTCCAGCGCGTCCATGTCGGCGAACGCCTTCTGGATTTTCGGCTCCATCGCCGCGAAGAACGCGTCGTCCATGTTCATCCGGCTCAAGTCAATCGCCAGGCCGAGTTCGGGAAATTCGGTGTAGTATTTTTGGAAACGCTCCCACCACTGCAATTTTGTCAGTTTCATAATAATCGTCTGTTGGCGATTGAATGATTTTGCCGGCAGCTTTGGCAAGAAAATTCAACCAAACGGGACGGAAAAAACCGGGATGAAACCGGCAAAATTATATCACCGGCAGAAGAATGTGGATGGTTGTGCCGCGACCGGCACGCGAATGAATGCGAATTTGTCCGTGGTGCGTTTCAATGATGCGGCCGACGATGGCAAGACCGAGTCCAGTGCCCTTGGCCTTGGTCGTCATCAGGAAAGACTTGAAGGCACGCGCCTGCTGTTCCTTGCTCATGCCGCCGCCGGTGTCCTTGAACTCCAATGAGATTTGCGTGCGCTGTTCGCCGGAATGAACGGAACGTGATTTGATGGTGAACGAACCGCCTTCAGGCATCGCTTCCGCCGCATTCAAGATCAAGTTCAAAAACGCCTGCTCCAGTTGCGGCGCGTCGCCGGACACCAATGGCAAATTCGCCTGCAAATCGCGGGCCAATTTGATGCCCTGGTTGGCAAGCTTGTGACGCACCAGCAATCCCAGCTCGTCAATCAAGTCGTTCAGGCTGACCGGCGCGAATTTCGGTTCCGTCGTCCGCGCAAAATCCAAAACCTGTTCCACAATTTTGTTGAGGTGCTCGATTTTCGACTCGATGATCCGCGCGTCCTTGGCACGTGGATCCTTCCCCTCAAATTTCAAATTCAGCGAATGATACAACAATTTCATCACCGTGAGCGGATTGCGAATTTCGTGCGCCACCTCCGCCGCGAGCAGGCCGAGGGCGGCAAGCTTTTCGTTCTGCCGCAACTGTTCCTCCACGTCCACGATGCGCTCGTAGAGCCGCGCCTTTTCAATCGCGATCGCCGACAATTCCGCCAGCGCACCCAAAATTTTTATTTCCTCGTTGGAAAAATTGTAGGTTCGCGCCGTGTAAACATTCAGCACACCGATGGCCTGCCCGGAAAAAATCAACGGCATGCTCAACAGTGAAACCAGGTTCTCCCGCCGCGCCAGCTCCACATTCTGGTAGCGTGCGTCGGCCTGCACGTTGGAAACCTGCAGCGGTTTTTTGCGCCGCACCACCACACCGATCAGGCTTTCCTCGACGCCCAGGCGTGGCTTTTTGATGTAGGCGTCTCCTGCGCCGTAACTGGCGCGCAAATCCAGCCATTCGCGCGAATCATCCAGCAGCATCAGCGAACACATCCGTGCCCGCATCAGTTCACACGCCTCGCGCGTGATGACGCGCAACGCCTCATCAAGGTTCAAGGTGGAATTGATCGTGCGGCTCACGCTGGCGAGCGACTCGAACAGCATCACCTTCAATCGCAGTTGCTCGTAAAGCCAGGTGTTATGGATCACCTTCGCGGCCTGGATCGCCATTTCCTGCAACAACTCCTGGTCATCCGCCGAAAACGCATCCGCGCGCTCGGAATCCACATTGATGACGCCGCGCACTTCGCCCTGAACTTCCAGCGGCACGGCAAGTTCCGAACGCACGTCGCGCCGCACGCTGACGTAGCGTTTGTCCTGCGTCACGTCGCCGACACGCACAGGCTTGCCATGCCGTGCGACCCAGCCGGTGATGCCCTCGCCGACGCG
>DATCBW010000259.1:0-8459 GCA_036511615.1 Verrucomicrobiia bacterium
TCCTTCACCACCGCGATCATCTCTTCCATGCCTTCCTTGATTTCGTGAACCTGAGGATGCACATCCTTGATCAGCTCATGTTCGAGCTTCGACAATTTTTCGATGCGCTTGCCCTGCTCGCGCAATTGCGCCAGCAGCACGTTCTGCTTGGTCGAAAGCCGGTGCATCCACCAGAAGCAAACGCCCCAGCAAACGGTTCCCACCAAAGTCATCCAGAAATTGAGGCTGTTTTCATTCATAACCAATCAGGCGGTGGAAACGCCGGGCAAAGTTAAAGTCAAAACCTGCGGCGTGCTTGCAAAATCGTTAATTGGCTGCGGAGCAGAATCGTCATAGCCGCAAACCGACGGCTGACGGCTGGTCCTGCCAGCTTGGCGGCGGCGCGATTTCCGCGCGTTGGCTGGCGTTTTCCTGAAGAACATATTTCACCGTTCCCAGCAGCTTGTCGAAGGTATGGGGCTTGCACAGCATCGTGGTGGCCTGGAGCCAGGGGTGCATGGCGAATTCCCAGGTGGGCAAAATCCCGGTGGTCATGATGACGGGCAGGGCCAGGCGGGCGGCGTGGATTTTCTTGAGCAGCTCAACGCCTGACACCTTCGGCATGAACTGGTCGGTGATCAGCAGATCGTAGCTGCAGAGTTGAAGCGCGGCCCAGGCGGCAGCCCCGTCTTCGGCGACATCCACCTGGTAGCCGGAGTCAGTCAACACTTCGGCGTTCAACTGGCGGATGTCGTTCTCGTCCTCCACCACAAGGATGCGCTGGCGGTGATTCAACCGGGGTTCAAGCCGTGCGCTGGCCGGCTCTCGGGCTTGCGAAATTATATTTTTTGTCATGACACAACAAGTAAGGCGGACTGCGTTGCGACGCCATGGGGTGTTCACCCTATATCAGGGATTGTCGTCCGGCCCCGGCGTCAAACAATGGTCAACTGGACGCTGCTCTCGATGACGCCCGTGCTGATGGCGTAGCGGGTAAGGCCGGCAGTGTCGTGGATGTCGAGCTTCTGCATGAGATGCTCACGATGTTTCTCGACGGTCTTCATGCCGATGCCAAGTTCGGACGCAGTTTCCTTGTTGGCCTTGCCTTCGGCGATGAGCTGCAACACTTCCATCTCGCGCGACGTCAGTTGGACCGCCTTCTGTTTGAGCTTTGCCGCATGGCCGGGCAGCAGGGGATTGAGACGATTAAAATGCCTGGCAATCGAGGGGCTGAAAAATGTTTTCCCCGCGTGGACTTCGCGGATGGCCCGGCACACGTCGTGCGCGGAGGTTTGCTTGAGCAGAAATCCAACGGCGCCGGCTTCGGTCGCGTTGGTCACATACGCGTCGTCGCTGTGCGCGGAAAGCATCAGCACTTTGGCGGCGGGATTCTCCTTCAAAATCTGCCGGGTGGCTTCCAGGCCGTTGAGCTGCGGCATGGCGATGTCCATCAGCACCACGTCGGGGCGGAGTTTTTTGGCCAGCGCGACCGCCTGGCGGCCGTCTTGCGCTTCGCCGGCCACTTCAAGGCCGGGTTCCAGTTCGAGCATCTTGCGAAATCCCTCGCGCACGATCGTATGATCTTCGGCGAGCAGGACGTTTATTTTTTTCATAAAGTTTATAGTTTGGTTGTTGTCTGCGCCGGAACCGTTGTCGTCTCTTCCCCAGCAAAATGATAGGCCGGCCCGAAGATCATTTTCCGGTTTCCCGCCGTGGTGAATGTCAGCTTAATTGTTCCGTGATTGATGTCAGACGGCGTGGCCGTGGCATCAATGTGCCGGCTGCTGCCGCCTTTGCCGCTCGTGGTGGCGGTTCCGATGATGGCCGTGGCTTTGCCTTGGTTGATCCCGGTCAGCGACTTGTCCGAAACGACGATGGCCAGCCGGCCCTGCTCATTTTTGTAAAAATATGGAAACACCTTGATCTTGTAATCACCGGTGTAAACGCCGTTCGCGCGCTTGAGCGGTCCAATGGTGAGCGTGACTTTGCCCGCCGCCACCGGCATGGAACTGGGACCAATCAGCAGAATCCGGCTGGTTGCAGCCGGGTTCGCCGCAGCTTGGTTCGTCGAAGCCTGGTTCGTTGCAGCCGGGTTTGCTGCAGCCGGGTTCGTCGAAGGCGGCGTTCCGACGGGGGCGCTGCAGCCCGCGGTGACGAGCATCAGCAGAAGGAGAATCCGATTCATAAAAGTTTATTGTTTAGCGGTGACGGTTGCATCAGCGATTCCCCCCGCGTGGGCTTTGCGGAGAGGAATCCGCACTTCGATTTCCGTGCCGACGCGGCGGCCAGATTTAATCGTAAGGATCCCGCCCACGTCGGTTGCCCGCTCGCGCATGCCGAGCAGATCAAGGGCGCCCTTTCCTTTTCTCCTGGCCGCTTGATGTTCCGGGTTGAAGCCGATGCCGTCGTCCTTGATCGTCAATTGCACAATGCCGCCCTGCTGCTTCAGGGCCACCATGACCCGGCGGGCGCGGGCATGTTGCTCCACGTTTTTCAAGGCTTTCTGGAGAATGCGGTAGAGCGCCAGCTCGGTGTCGGCGGGCAGCCGTGCGGTCAACTCCACGCAGGCCAGCTTGACGGACATGCCCGTCCGATCCGCGAACTCCGCGCTCGTGTCGCGCAGGACGGCGACCAGACCCAGATCGTCCAATACGCTGGGCCGCAGATCACGCGAGATGCGCTCCACTTCTTGGGCCGTCTGGCCGAGCAGCTCGCGCAGTTTGATGGCTTCTCTTTTTGCAGCCCTGTCGCGCGGCGAAAGTTTATCCGCCAGCGTCTGGCTGCGAACGAGGACGGCGCAAAGAAGCTGGGTGATGTTGTCGTGCAGTTCAAGAGCCACCTGTCCGCGCTCGGTTTCCTGCACCTGCACCACGCGGTTCGTCAGCGCCCGCAGCCGTTCCTCGGTTCGCCGGGACTCCGTCATGTCCGTCACCACCATGCCGGTGGTCGCACGGTTTGAATTATTTTTTGCCAGTGGACGAATGGAGATTTGCGCCGGTATTTTCGAAGCATCACCGGCATTGAGCAGCACCTGGATTTTAGAGCCGGATTTGTCGGCACGTTTCATGAGCGGTCGGAGCGTGGCCCGGTCTCCGGCGGAGAGAAAGCGGCGAAACGAACTGCCCATCACCTGCTCCAGCGGGCATTTGACCATGCGGGCAAAACACTGGTTCGCGTAGAGAATCGTCTTGTCCGCCGTCAGCGTCAGCGCGCCTTCGTTCATGGATTCGATCAGCACGCGGTAGGCGTGCTCCGCGCCGTCCAGCGTGAACACTTGTGAGCCTTCCTTGCCCGCGACCATCACTGAATCCACTTCTCCGCTGCGGATGGCGCGGAGTGTTTCCTCGGCGATGGCCAGCCGTGTGGTCAAACGCTGAAACTCTGAAATGCTGACACGCTGAAATTTCAGCTTTTCAGCGTTTAAGCTTTTGAGCGTTTGTTTCACGGGTTGGTGGCGGACAGTTTTCAAAGCGCGATTTTACCTTTGGTGATCAAGTCCAGCTCGACGAACAGGCCGGTGATGTTCGCCAGGCTGCCGATGAACCGGCGCAGCGGCGGCGGAAATTCTATGATGAGCGTCGGGGTCGCGACGATCTGGTTTTTGCGCGCCAGTTCGGGCTGCTGGTAGATGTCTATGACTTTCAAATTACAGGTGCCTTTCAGTTCCGTTTCGCATAATTGACGGACGCGCAGGATGGCTTGACGCGATCTGGCCGTGGCTCCCGCCACGAACAGTCGCAAGATATATTTATTCTTGCGCCAGGTGGCTGGGGACTTCGCCGTGGGCCGTTTCGTGCGACTGGTTTTATTTTTTTTCACGGCGCAAGTTTCGGTTAATCCGCCGCGCGCAAATCCAGGCCGACGAGCACGCGCGCGGTGTCGGACAGGTTGCCAATGATGGTTCGCACGGGCTTCGGCAACTTGCGCACCACCGTGGGAATGGCCAGTATCTGGTCGCCTTTGGCAAGCTGCGGTTGTTTCAATAAATCAATCACCGTGATGTGATAGCGGCCTTTGAGGTGGCTTTCGCAAAACTTTTTCAGGTTCGCGAACGCCGTCTGCGATTTGGCCGTCGTGTCCATCACATAAAGGCGCAGTTGCCAGAGTTTGGCGATGCGGCGCGGGGGTGCGGCGGCGCGTTGTTTTGCCGTTTTAGTTTTCATCAGCTTACCTTCCCATTTCTGTGGTTGACTCGCGTGATGGCTGCCGCCTTGGTATCCGCCTGGCGCAGGAGGCCGGAGGCCGCCCGCTCGGTGCCCAGCACGAATGTGCGCGTGCCGACCTGCTCGGCGATGCGCCGCAGTTCCAATGCTTCGCCTTCGTAATCGGAGCGCAAATCGCCGATTTGCCGGTCGAGCGCCTTGCGTTTGCGCTCCACTTCGCGCTTGAGCTGGGCGGCTTCCTGCTGGCTGGCCAGCACGGCGGCTTTTTCGAGGTCGCCTTGCGCCACGCGCGCGGAGCCGGTCAACACACCGCTGACCCCGATGTAGGCGTCCACGAGGTCAATGCCGTGATCCGAAATCAGGAACTCGCGGATTTGATTCGAATGCGCCATGCCGCGCGCTTTCAAAACGTATAGCACGCGATTGCGTTCGCCGTTGCCTTCGAAGTCTTGCAACAACACCCAGGCGTCCATGAGCGAGGACATGCCGGTTTCATTTTGTTGCATCTGGTGGGCGCCCTGCGAGAGACTGGTGAAGAGCGAGGTGACTTGGCCGGCCTTCAGATAATCAATCAGCCGCGTCACCATCGCCTTGCCCTCGGATTCGGTGCCGGAGTCCATCAGGCTGGTAATGGGATCAATGATGACGACGTGCGGTTTGAACGTGGCGATCTCCCGGAACATCGTGGCCAGATGCATTTCCAAGCCGTAGAGCGAGGGCCGCGCCGAGTGAAAGCGCAGCAAATCGCGCTTGACCAGCGGCTCCAGACGCAACCCGATGGAATGCATGTTGCGTATGATCTGGTTGGGCGATTCCTCGAACGAGAAGAACAGCACACGCTCCCCGCGCCGGGCGGCGGCCTGGGCAAAATTGGCGGCGATGATGGTCTTGCCGGTGCCGGACGTGCCGGTGATCAGAATGCTGCTGCCGCGAAAAAAGCCCTTTCCGCCCAGCATTGCGTCGAGCCGGTGGATGCCGGTGGCAATGCGCCCGGCGGACACCTTGTGATTCAGCGCCAGCGACGTGATGGGCAGCACGCTGATGCCTTCGCCGCCGATGAGAAATGGAAATTCATTCGTGCCGTGCAGCGCGCCGCGATATTTCACCACGCGCAAATGCCGCGTGGCGATCTGGTCATTGACCCGATGATCCAGCACGATGACGCAATCGGAAACGTATTCCTCAAGGCCGTGGCGCGTGAGTGATTCGCGCCCGCGCTCGGCGGTGATGACGGCGGTCACGCCCTTGTCCTTGAGCCAGCGGAAGAGGCGGCGCAATTCGCTGCGCAGGATGGCCTCGTTGGGCAGACTGGCGAACAGCACCTCCAGCGTGTCCAGCACCACGCGCTTCGCGCCGATGGAATCAATCGCGTGACCGAGCCGGACGAACAATCCTTCCAAGTCATACTCGCCGCTCTCCTGGGCGTCGCTGCGCTCGATGTGGACGTAATCAATCACGATTTTTTTGCGCCGAACCAGACCTTCCAGATCAAATCCGAGCGACGCGACGTTGGCCTTCAACTCCTTTTCCGTTTCCTCGAAGGCCATCAACACGCCCGGCTCGCCGAATTGCGCCGCGCCGCGCACGAGGAATTCCGCGGCCAGCAGCGTTTTGCCGCAACCCGCGCCGCCGCACACCAACGTGGGCCGTCCGCGCGGCAATCCGCCGCCGGTGATTTCATCAAGACCCTGGATGCCCGTGGGGCACTTGGGCAATTGAGTCGCTGGAGAGGCAGGTTTGTGACCGTTATTTTTCATATTTGTTTTTTAGACTTTCAAATTTTTATTTCAGCGGACTCCGTCAGCGCCCCCCCCGCTTTGCGGAAAGAGGAATTTTTGCGATGATCGTGGTGCCCTTGCCCGCGACGGACTCAATGTCAAAATGGCCGCCGACCATTTGCAGCCGTTCCCTCATGCCGAGGAGGCCGAGACGTTTTCGGCCCCGCGCGTTCAACACGCGGTCCAACTTAAAAGATTTGCCGTTGTCATTGATCTTCATGCAAACGCCGTCCGGCAGTTTTTGGATGTCCACTTCCACCCGGCTGGCCTGCGCATGGCGGGATACATTGGTGAGCGCTTCCTGGGCGACGCGATAGAGAATCGTGCGCTGGTTGATGTTCAACTGCTCCACGCCCGCATAGATTTTCAAGTGAACATGGACGCGCGTCCGTTTTGAAAAAAGTTTTACAAATGAATGCAGCGCGGGAATCAGGCCGAGATCGTCCAGCACCGCCGGGCGCAGTTCACGCGCAAACTGATGCACGATGTCCACGGATTTTTCCACGAGCCGCTGCGTGCGGGCGATGTCGCGGTCGAGATGCTTGGTGTTGAACGTGGCCTCCTTTTTCAAGGCGGCCAGCCGGACATTGATGCCCGTCAAGGTCTGGGCGATGACATCATGCAGTTCGCGGCTGATGCGTTTGCGTTCTTCTTCCTGCGCCTGCAACACCTGGCGCGACAGATTCCGCAACTGTTCCTCCATGAGGCGCGATTCCTCCAGCAATCGTCGCTGGTGCTGCTCGCTTTTCTTGAGGGATTCCTCGATCACTTTCCGCCGCTCGATCTCCTGTCGTAATTCCTCGTTCGCGGCGGCGATCGCATCCGAGCGGCGTTGCGCTTCCTCCGCCCGCTTGAGGACGGTGATGTCGGTGACGACCATCCGGCACCATTTTTTTGGGCCGTTGCTGGAAAGGGCTAAAGTGCCGTGGAAGTCGGCCCAGATGGATTTGCCGTCTTCGCGCAGAATGGTCGCCTCGCAAACCTGTTTCCCGCCGCCGGCGAAAACGCGTTTGAGGAAGGCCAGAAAGGTTGGCCGGCTGGCCAGGGTAATGAAGGGCGGCAAACGCCGGTTGATGAGTTGGGCGCGGGAAACGCCCAGCAAGGTGGCGCCGTTCAGGTTCACTTCCAATATCTGCCCGTTTTCGTCGAGCGACAAATAACCGACGGGCGCGAAATCGTAGAAGTCGGTGTATTTTTCCAACAACGCCTCCATCCGGTCGCGCGCTTCCTGAAGCTCGGAGTTCTGCATCTCCAGTTCGACTTGGTGAACTTGCAATTCGTGGAGCAACCGCTGCGAGTCCGTTTCGGTCTTTACCACGCCAGCCGCCTTCGATTTTTGTTGCTTTTTCTGCCGTCGCAACTGGGCTTCGGCTCTACGGTAAAGGTCGGTCATCATCGGCCCGAGTGACGACCCGGTGCGACCTTGCTGTCCAGCCGCCTCGGCGACGGCGGTCGGCTTCGTTTGTCTGGCGGAACGTTTCATGGTTTGTGGACTTGCCGCGCTTTCCGGGCGGTCTTTTCAGATTCTTCCGCGACGTGCTTTTCCAGCGTGGCGTGCTTCTCGCGCAACTTCGCTTCGAGCGTCTTGGCTACGGTGATGTCCGCGAAGGTGATCACCAGCCCGTCAATGCGGTCGTCGAGCGTGCGATAAGGCATGATGCGCACGGTGAACCAGCGGCCATCCCGGGCGTTGACCGATTTTTCCGCGAAGCCCAGTTTGCGCAACACTTCCCGGGCGTCGCCCACCAGTTCCGGGTAAAGCAGATCGGAGGCGAGGTCGGTGATGGGCCGCCCGATGTCACCGGGGATGAGCTTGATGAGCTTGGTCGCCTGCGTCGTGAACCGGCGCACGTTGAATTTATTATCCAGAAACAAGGTCGCGATGTCCGTGCTGTTGAGCAGATTCTTCATGTCGTTGTTGGAGCGCGACAACTCTTCCACCTTGGACTGCAACTCGGCGTTGACGGTCTGCAATTCCTCGTTCAGCGACTGCATCTCTTCCTTGGAGGTCATGAGTTCCTCGTTGGTGGATTGCAATTCTTCATTCGTGGATTGCTGCTCCTCGTTGGTGGAACGGAGCTCTTCCTGCGCGGTCTGCATCTCCTCGCGGATGGTCTGTGCTTCGAGACGCGCCTGCTGATATTTCCGCTGGAGTTCCTCCGCCTTGACGCTGTGGGCCGGATTTTTTCCAAGCTTCCCGGAATCATTCGACGATTTCATTTCCAACGGCGCGGCCACATCGGTGAACACGATCATCACCAATCCTTTCAATGACTCCGGCTGATCGAGCCGCTGGACGGAAACATCCACAAACTGTTTTCCGCCGTTCGTTCCGATTTGAAGCCCGCGAATCACCACGGGCGCGTCCTGCTCGAGGGCTTTATGAAAAACGTTGCTGACTTCGTAGCGCAACCCTTCGCGCGCCATGGCAAAAATATTCCAGTTCGCCTTGCCGACGGCGGGTTCGAGATATTTTCCCGTGCGGCCGCTTACGTAAAGGATGTTGCCCTTGTCGTTCACCAGCACGGACGGCGGCGCG